>NZ_JAUBTL010000012.1:35055-143086 GCF_036702475.1 Microcoleus sp. D2_18a_B4 | reverse complement strand
TGACAACACGATAAAACTGTGGAACCTGCAAACCCAAAAACCGATTGCCACCCTCACCGGCCATAGCAGTTCGGTCATGAGTGTCGCCTTTAGCCCAGATGGCAAAACCTTGGCTTCTGCAAGCCTTGACAAGACGATCAAACTGTGGACTTGGGATGTCGATCGACTGATGGCATTCGGCTGCAACTGGATCAGCGATTATCTCAGAACAAACCCGAAAGTGACAGCCGAGGATAAACAGATGTGTTCTGATTACCTCAACCAAAAGTCAATCAAAAAGGAGTAGGCAAAAACAGCCCGCGAGCAAAATGCGCGCACTACATTTTTTCACCTCAGCACAAATTCCACCTTTTCCGTAGTCCATTCATTACTCGCTTTAGTTACAACCTCCGCCTTTCGCCCCTGTAAATCTTGGTCTAACGCTGGCAATTCCCACAAGTGATAATTTGACTGTGTTGTTGTTAGTCATGGGTTCGGGAATTGCTCTGGTTTTCTGGAGCTTTTACCTTATGTTTGCTTAAGGAGATTTCTTTTACTTAAACGGGTAAAGGTCTTTGTATTTCTATACGGTTCAGTCTTAGTATACCACCAAACTGGCAATAAAATCTTTGCTGCCCGTTAAGTAAGTTTACACGGTCACAGAATCTAAACCTATCATAACCAGTGGGATTGATTTGCTTGAGTTCTTCAACAAATTTAACTGTGTTTGGTTTATTTCCGGTTCGATAGTAACTTTCTGGCGATTTAAATGTTATAGCAATCCTTGCAGGAGTCGTAAATTTTTGACCCCACCCCAACCCTCCCCTTATCAAGGGGAGGGAGTAAGAAATTCACAATGATTTAGGATGGCTATAGGCCTGTTCCACAGTAATGTTCGCGATTTGCACAAACCTTTACAAAAATTAATTCACCTTGACAATCGGCTTTCCCAATCTCTCTGATTCACTACGCGCAGTTTTGGCACATATTCCGCAGATGTAACTCATCTTATTGCAATAGTCGGGACAGTTTTTAATTCGTAGTGTGAAACCCTGGATTTCCGGGAAAGTAAGTCGATATGTAAAGCTATCATCAAAAAAGCGATCGCTTCGTCAGGATTTACGCAAAAAGTGGTTTGACTCGCCGCGAATTATAGCGACTTCAGTCCTCGGATTTTATGAGGACTGAAGTCCGAACGATCGAACCAGTTCTCTGTTCTTAGCTAGACAATATAAGGAGAATCGATCGCCTTTGCCCGATTAGTGGCCACCAAAGTCTGATAAATTAAAGCTGAAATCTCAGCGCGGGTAATGTCCCGAAGTGGCGAAAGCCAATCGCGGGAAGGATAATTAACTACAATCTTCAAAGCAGTTGCTGTGCCGATCGCACTCAAAGCATAATTAGGAATTTGAGAGCGATCGCTGTAAACTTTCAAAGAATCAGGATTACCGCCCTTAAGTTCCAAACCGTTAACCAAAGACACGATCGCGTCAGCCTTAGTCAAGTTCTGATTCGGGCCGAACTTCAACCCCGGAAACCCCGCCAAAAACCCCCCCCGATTTGCTCGTTCGATCGCACTTCTCGCCCAAAAAGTAGCAGAAACATCAATAAAATTTGTAGCCGGCACCCTCGGAATCGGACTAAACGCACTCACCAACAGCGCCGCATATTGAGCACGGTTTAAACTGTCATCAGGCCTAAAAGAACCGTCAGGAAAACCGCTAATTATATTCGCCGCAGCCAAAGCTTCAATAAACTTCTGTGCCCAATGTCCAGAAATATCGCTGAACACTGCACCCCCGATATTCGGATTGCCGCCGCCCTTTCTCACCGCAGCTTGCACAGCTTTAAAAGCATTCACTTTCCCGTAACCAAACCAATCGCTGCGGCCGTTGTTAGGATCGTAATTTCCCATGCGATTGCCCAACTGGGGATCGGGATCGGGATCGACAATTTTCTCAGCAGTTTGTTCGAGAATTCCCCGCACTTCCCGCGCCGTCAAACGGGGGTTAGCCGAAAGTATCAACCCTGCAACCCCAGCGACTACTGGAGTGGCGCTGGAAGTGCCGCCAAAAGTATCAGTATAGTCCCCCATGTCGTAGCCCCGATCGCCCACTCGATCGGCAGTAAACACCCCCAAACCGGGCAAATACTGCGTCACCTCCGGCGGCGTGCTGATAAATCCGGTTTCTGGCAACCAAGTTCCCGGCGGCGCGTTGTTGCTGGGGGCGCAAACCGAGATGCTGGTACCCCAATTGCTGTAGGCTGCTTTTTTGTTGAGGGAAGTGGAAGCGCTGACGGCAATTACGTCTGGGTGGACGGCAAATCCGTTTAGCCATCTAGTTTGACCCTCCACGACGTTGTTGGGCCAGCCTTTCTCGTTAATTGTGCCGTTGACTGGACGGTTGGCATTCCCCGCTGCGAACAGAATAACGCAGCCTCTGCCGCCCCGCCCTTGGGTTGCTGCTTTGGTGATGACGGCACTCTGCCGCAGGGAAAGGGGATAGTAAACTGCAGCAGGCCCCCAACTGCAAGAAATGACGGCGGCACCTTTTTCGATCGCCCAATTAAATATTTTTTCGACAGAATTGTCATCGAGAAAACCACTGGTACGGATGGGCATCAGGGCGCATCCGGGGGCGACGCCGACAATGCCTTTGCCGTTTTCTTCAGCAACCGCGACGCCGGCACAACTTGTGCCGTGGTTGTCTGAGTCGGCGACTGGCATCGGGGAAGTGTCGCCCTCTTTGAAATCGATGGGTGAGACGATTTTGCCTTGGCCTTGAAAATCTGGGTGGGTGATGTCAACTGCATCGTCGGCGATCGCAATTACGATCGATCGAACTCCGCGAGTCATGTTCCAAGCTGGTTCTGCATAAATTTGAGCACCGCCGACAAGTTCGTTGCCGCCTTTATTGTTGAGATACCACTGTTTGGGATAAAGCGGATCGCGGGGCGTGTAATGCTGCTGCGTCTCTACTAAAATGTTGGGTTCTGCTACGAGAACTTCTGCATATCTTGTCAGGCGGTTGGCAATTTTGATCGGGTTTTCTGTTGCTTGTTTGGTGACGAAGCAGACGAAGGTGTTGGGAATTCCTTCTACTGGCCGGACTATTTGTAAAGCTGCTGCATTGGCGATCGCATTTCGCGATTGTTCGTCTACTTGTTCGCCAAATTGAATAGTAATTTCGTCTGTCAGGTAAAAGAATGTACTCGGATTGTTCGCGGGGCAATAGACGTGGCTGGCAAAAGCTACGGCATCGCTGGCGCGGGCTGCTTGCATTGCTGCTTCTAGGCGATCGGGTGAAACGAGATATTCTTCGAGATTGGTTTGGCCGACGCGACGGTTGAGTTTTGCCCCAGTTGTTGCAGCCCAATCGTTTGAGGCTGATGCTGTTGATGAGGGGCGAACTGTAAAGCGATCGTCCGCTTTTGACAGCAGCAATTCATCACCGCCACGCTGCAAAATCACTGGCAGACTTTCTTCTGGAACTCCAATTCCTTGATAATTTTGGAGAGTGTCGGAGGTCGGTTTGCTTGGTTGTACCATCAGAAATGTTCCTGTTTAATTTGGATGTAGATTTATCAAACATATTTATAAGCTGTCAGGGAGGTTTTTGCTATGAGGGGTTGGAAGCTGTAACTAACAGCGGTAGTTTTTCCATCAGTCCGCGTCGGACTTAGTTTGTGCGATCGCGTTGCTAGCGGTGTCAACCGCCGAGTCTTTTTCGATATCAGCGAGTTTTTCAGATAAACACGCTCAAATAAACACGCTAGGATTAATATTAAAAAATTCTCCCAGCGCCTTAGCTTGCGCCTTGCTAATCGCCCGTTTCCCATTAACCACCTCAGAGACTACTCCTTTGGAACCAATCACACCCACCAAATCGGCTTGTTTGAGTTCGCGAACTTCGATGAAATGCAATAGAACATCCCGGGGAGTCACTTCTGGATCTGGGTAATATTTTGATTCGTATTCTTCGATCAACAGCCCCCAGAGACTCAGTAAAGTTTCTTCTTCTACTGTTAATTCTTCTTTAGACATCAGAAAATCGACTTCTGCGAGGGCAAGATCATTATCTTCTTCGTTCAGGATTGGCTTAGGCTGAGATTTAGCCAGCAGTTGACCGTAAGCTGTTTTTTCAATTGTGATGTTCATTTCTCATTCCTTTGCTTGCTTACTTAGACATGGTTCTCAAGTAGAAGGTGGGTGTTTGTTTCTCGGTATCATGATTTTGAACTTTGGAGTAAATGTTTGTGATTGATTGAATACATCAGGGAATCAATCGGTAAGGATTCCCCGATATTTTTAGTCGGACTTAACCTATTTTATGTTTAACTTCATCTTCATCATTCCACTTGATTTTCTCATATTCGCTATGGGTTAAAAATTTTTTAAAATATATAATTTTGGCGGTATAGTTTATTTTTACAATTAATCTATACTGATTGCCTTTAATATTAAATATGGTATATCCACAGACTTGATCGACCGATTTGGAATATCCCTGTCGAATCTCTTCTAGTGATTCCCAATCGTTGTCTTTGATGGCCTTGCGCCAGACTGCGATCGCAGCCTTGGCATCGTCGGAGTAGGATTCGATCGCACTCTCCAGATTTTTCTTGGAAATTAGCCTCATTCCAGTACCGTTTTTTACACGACACCTCTATGTTCTCATACTGAGAACATTATGTCAAGTCTCTACTTGAATTTTTCCTCAAGAGCCTTTTGCCCGATCGCGCACCCTTTGACATTTCAACAAATTTGGTTTACACTTAGCCGGTTGCGATCGCCAATGGTAAGATCGGCTCAAGCTAAATATTTTTTTAAAGCGCACAGGCGCAAAGTAATTTCATGGTATACTCTGGAACTGTTTGTTGGCTTCGCTCCACTGCCCGGATTACGATCGGGGCGATCGCAGCTTTTACCCTGTTGCAACCGCTCCAAGTCCAAGCACAACAACCTTCTGGGCCAGAGAACCAACCGCAAGTCGAGCCCGCCGACGACCCCACAGACCCCAACAATCTTCGCCCTCTGACGCAAGACAGCAGTCTGCTGAGCGTCCCAGGAGGCCAGCGTTTGATGACAGAAGCCAGCAGTGCTATTTCCTCTCAGAATTACGCACTCGCTACTCAAAAGCTGCAAGAATCCCGCCAAATTTTCAATCAACTGTCCAACTTCTACCAACAACTGGGTAGCAGTTTTGCCGGAATTGACATCCGCTTGGCGGAAAGCCACCGCACCAAAGCTGTAGAAACGGCCCAAATGCGCGACGAAGCTACCTACCGGCTGGCGTTGGTACACCGGGCGCAAAATAAGCCCGAACTGGCTGTGCCCCTGCTGATTCAGATTATTCGATCGCAGCAGCCAACTCGCGACTTGGGCAAGAAAGCTTACCAGCAGTTACTGGAATTGGGTTTTGTGGATTCGCCCTTTCCCCGGCCTGCCAGCAGTCAACCGAGCTCATCGACAAAATAGTTCCACTAAAATCTAAATTACAGTCGTTTATCAGAGAAACCAATGGTTACACCGTCTCAAGTAGCAGAAATGATTAAGGCAGGGTTGCCCGACGCTAAAATACAAGTTGACGATTTGACCGGCGGCGGTGACCACTACCAGGCGAGAGTCGTCTCTGCAGCCTTTGAAGGAAAAAGCCGAGTACAGCAGCACCAAATGGTCTACGGCGCTCTCAAACAGGCAATGGCTAGTGAAGCTATCCACGCTTTGGGCTTGGAAACCTTAACTCCCGCAGAATGGGAAGCGAAAAGTCAAGTTGCTTAATTGTTGAGCGGCAATTGGGTATCACAAGTTTGTGCTTCTGTCAATAGTTGCTTGAAATACAACTGCTGCACTTACGCACAAAAACCAAAGAAACCGGGTTTTTTAACCGGAATCTATGGCTGTAACGAAAGATTTTCGTAAAAAACCCGATTTCTGCGTCAGTCAACGTTTAAAAATTTTCAAACAATATTAGGAGCTACCATGACTACAGCAGCACATGAAAGAATTGACGAGTTGGTTAAGCAAAACAAAATCATGGTGTTTATGAAGGGCAATAAGTTAATGCCCCAGTGTGGTTTTTCTAATACTGTGGTGCAAATTCTCAATACTTTGGGAGTGCCTTACGAAACTGTTGATGTTTTGGCAGACCAGGAAATTCGTCAAGGCGTTAAAGAGTATTCCAACTGGCCGACAATTCCTCAAGTTTATATCAACGGCGAATTTGTTGGTGGCTCGGATATTATGATCGAGATGTATCAAAAGGGCGAATTGCAAGAAGTTGTAGAAGTGGCTTTGGCTTCTTAAATTAGACAGAAAAAACATTTCCCCGACTTCTTAAAGAAGTCGGGGAAATAACAGCAATCGGGTTTTACGTTGAATTAAGTTAATTTACTTAATTACTTATGTCCAGGCAAAGCCTAGGAACGCAATGCAGTCGGCTAGGCATCGAATTTTTAGGCTCCCAAAGCGAGGCCGAGCCTGTGGACATCGGTTCCGAGGCATAGCCAGGGAACCCGTTAAAATTGCCAATTCCCAATTCCCAATTCCCAATTCCCAATTCCCAATTCCCAATTCCCACATCATCAAGGGTTTATCAAACCGAATTTGCTATTTAATAGTAGTCTGATTCAGCCTGTGTCTGTGTCTGTGGCATTGCAAAATTGGAGGGGTCGTGAATGTAACGCGCTGCTTCTTCCTCTAGTCTGTGAATCAGATAGGGTTCCAGACCGTTGGAATGCCGCAGGGCTGCTAAATAGCCGTCTAAGTAAAGCCGCAGGTCATCGAAGCGATAACCTCTATTCCACATTTCGACGAGGGCGTCGGTGAGTTTTTGGTAGTGCCGGATTGTTTGGGTGTCTTGTAGCATGGTATGAGCTTGAAATCCTTTGTGGTTTGTATAATGACGGCGGGATTTAGGAACGGCCTCGATTGATGCTGAGTGGCTCAGCTTGAGGCTATTTCTAAATAAAAGTTTTTACCCTGCTCAACAGGCTACCCTCCATAAAAAATTTCACTCGTTGCAATGCAGTTGCTCGACTTTTTGCGCGCACCTAGATAATTCGCTGTGCGTTTAATTAAGTCGGGATGTGGCTGAATTTGACGGTCAAAGTGGCTGAGTGTTCCGGCTACCGAGCGAACGGTTGGAGGAATTCTAGTTTCACTTGCGCGATTTGTCAACCTCCTGGGAGTCGGGGCTGGATCGGGGGGATCGCTTTTAGCAGGCGGTTGGGGCATGGGGTCGATCGGCTTTACACTGTCTTATTTTCATTGTAAGCTTACCGCCAGAATGATTTCACCTTTCTGCAGGCTGACCCTGCCAAATTAACCTAATCTTTAAAATTCGTACCCTAGATATGTCCGCTGCTTTAAACGCAGCTAATGCTTGAGTAGCGATGGTTACAAAAGCTTGACAAAAGCTCTGTTAACCTTGTAGCAATTAGTGATATGGGAAGCTCGCCTCTGTGGAATCTGCAAGTATTTCAATTGTTGAAGGGAATCCGCACCTGCGATCGCTCTTGGGCTGGCATCTACAGCAAGTCGGTCACTGGGTGCACCAGTCAGCGGATATCAGTCACGCTAGGGAAATATTTTTCAGCCGCCAGCCAACCCTAGTCATTCTGGATGCCCAATTGCCGGATGGGGACGGTTTGGAATTTTGCCACTGGCTGCAACAGCAGCAGCAGTCGCTGATTTTGATGCTGTCGGCGCGGAATTCGGAATCGGATATTGTTGAAGGTTTGAAGGCGGGGGCAGACGATTACCTGACTAAACCCTTTGGGATGCAAGAGTTTATGGCCAGGGTGGAAGCTCTGATGCGCCGCAACCGCACGATGCTACCGCCGGCGACGCTGGAGTGCGGGCTGCTGAAAATTGACTTGGTGCAACGCCGAGTGAGGTTGTACGACGAACATATTGAGCTGACTCCCCAGGAATTTAGCCTGCTGTACGTGCTAGCTCAAGCTGGAGGAGTGCCGCTGTCGCGCTCGGATTTGCTGCGTCGGGCCTGGCCTGATGCTATTGATAACCCCCGGACGATCGACACTCACGTACTCTCTCTGCGTAAAAAAATCGAAATCGACCCGCGACAGCCGAGCCTAATTCAAACTGTACGGAATGTCGGCTACCGACTGAATCTGGAGTTGTTGAATAGTGCCAATCAACATTCACCAGTGCCCAGGGCGGTGCTTTCTTAGACTACGATCGGTCTATAAGTCTGATTTTATTTTGGGAATTGATTGGCGATCGCATCGGTTTTCGCCGCCATAATAAAATCATTCCGGTGCAGTCCAGAAATCTCGTGAGTCCACCAAGTAACGGTAACTTTCCCCCACTCGGTTAACAGTGCGGGGTGATGTCCTTCAGTTTCTGCTGCTTCGCCGACGCTGTTTGTAAAGGCGATCGCACTTTTGAAATCCGGGAATTCGTAGGTGCGTTCTATTTTGGGAATGCCATTTTTTTCGATCAAATTCCAGTCGGGAATTTGAGGTTTTAGCTGGACAATTTCGTAAGCTGTGACGCGGGCAGAGTTTGGGCTGCAGGCGGCACAGCGTTCTGTTGCTAAAGGTTCCATAAATTGCTGTTTAGCGATCGGATTATCAAAGATATTATAGACATTTCTAATCTGAATTATTTTGAACGGCAACTGTCCTTTAGGATGGACATCTTGCACCATTTTCAATAAGCTTTTTATGGGCGGGTAGGATGCCCAACCCCTACTCCACACAAGAAATTCACTGGGAGCATCTCAATGAAAGCAGTCAAGCTAGAAATTGGAGTTAGGAGTCAGGAGTCAGGAGCCAGGAGAAAAGAGTCAGAAGGAAGAAGTCAGGAGCAAGAAGAAGTGTTTTTACAAATATGAAATGCTCCCAATTCACTCTTTGTGGAACAGGCATCTTGCCTGTTATTGAGAATGGTGCCAGGTAGACATTGCGATCGAAAGCGTTCATAAAACAGAGGAGCAATCATTTAAAATTTAGGGAAATAATCGTTCACCGTGGAATCGCTTAACCGATAATATCAGGAAGGGGCGGGTTGATTTGGCTATCTTGCTGATATTGTAAACGTTGGTGAACCCGCCCCTGCAAGTGCGATCGCTCAACCGATAATTTTCTTAATCAAATCCAACTTACCTAGATAGGGAGCGTACCGCCATTTTAAGTCAAGTAAAAATGACTTTTGCAGCACGCTTTTTTGATGAGAAAAAGTGTCAAAACTTGCTTTTCCGTGATAGGTGCCGATGCCGCTGTCGCCAACTCCGCCAAAAGGTAAACTTGTTACTCCGACTTGCATAACTGTGTCGTTTATGCAAACTCCGCCGGAAGAAGTTTCCCGCAAAACTCGCTCTTGTTTCTCTTTATCCTTCGAGAACAAATACAAAGCTAGGGGTTTGGGACGGGCGTTGATTTGGGCGATCGCCTCCCCGAAATCATCATACTCCAAAACTGGCAAAATCGGCCCGAAAATCTCATCCTTCATCACAGGCGCATCCCAGGAAACCTTGTCTAGAACCGTCGGTGCAATATATTTATCTTCGGGGTTTGTTTGACCGCCGACGACAACTTCTCCGTCTTTGATAAACTCTGCCAAACGTCCTAAATGATGCTGATTGATAATTCGGGAATAGTCGGGACTTTTCTGCGGATCGTCGCCGTAAAATCCGTGAATTGCTGTTTTAATTGCCTGCATCAAATCGGGTTTAACTTTTTTATCAACTAACAGGTAATCTGGAGCGATACAAGTTTGACCGGCATTGATGAATTTGCCCCACGCAATGCGTTTAGCAGTGTATTCAACTTGAATATCTGAGTCTACAATGCAAGGAGTTTTGCCGCCTAATTCTAATGTGACAGGTGTCAGGTGTTTGGCGGCGGCTTCCATGACTATTCTACCGATTTTTGTGCCACCTGTAAAGAAGATGTGATCGAATTTTTCTGCTAATAATTGTTGGCTGATTTCGACTCCTCCTTCGACGGCGGCTACGTAGGCGGGATCGAAGGTTTTGGTAATCATGTCGGCGACAACTGCCGACGTGTGCGAGGCGATTTCTGAAGGTTTGAGGATGGCGCAGTTGCCGGCGGCGATCGCCCCGACTAAGGGTGATATCATTAGCTGAAATGGGTAATTCCAAGGCCCGATGATTAAAACTACGCCCAAAGGTTCTGGGTAAATGCGGGCCGATGCTGGGAATTGATCGATCGAAGTAGGCACTTTTTTCGGCTTTGCCCACGATTTAACATTTTTGATGGCATAATTAACTTCTGCGATCGCAGCAATTTCAAAGTAAGCCTCGTACTCCGGCCTGTTCAAATCAGCCTTGACAGCATCCACAATCCGTGATTGATTGGAAACGATCGCACTTTTAAGTTTTTTCAGTTGTTCGATCCGAAAATCCACATCCTTAGTTTTCCCAGTCGCAAAAAATTGCCGCTGCTGCTGGATAATATCGCTGACGCTGATTACCATTTTTTGTCCTCCATGTCTATAAATAAATGTTACAACAGGAAAACGGAAGTTGGGTAAAGTGCGATCGGTGTTAGATCCTCGACTTATTGAACAAGTCGGGGGTATTGCCTTTACAAATCATTGAGAAATGCTATAAATTAGAAGCTAATAATTGTGGAAATGACAATGGAGTTCGCTTATGAAAATATCTAAGAACGATTTTTTTTTCTATTCCTGCTGGCTGCTTTGCTTGCTTGCAGTAGCAGGATGTACCTCTAAGCTCGAAAAGCAAGTTGTCATCTGCTCGAAAGACTTTACCGAACAAGCCATTCTCGCAGAAATTTTAGCACAGCACATCGAAGCTAAAACAGATATCAAAGTAGAACGAGAACTGAATCTCGGAGGTTCGCTTTGCCATCAATCCCTAACAGCAGGTAAAATCGATTTGTACGTCGAATACACGGGGACTGCTTACGCCAACCTGCTCAAACAGAAACCGATTTCTGACCCCAAAAAAGTCCTCGACTACCTCAAACAAGAATATCCCAAACAGTTTAAGGCAGAATGGACGGAACCGCTGGGATTTAATAACAGTTTTGCGATTATTGTGCGGGGAGACGATGCCAAAAAACTCAATTTACAAACTCTCTCGCAACTTGGGAAAGCTGCACCTAACCTCCGGGCTGGTTTCGGCCCAGAATTTAACGAGAGAGAAGATGGATTTCCCGGATTGGCTAAAACTTACGGGATTAAATTTCGAGAACAACCGAAGGAATTGCTGTTAGGATTGCTTTATCAAGCGTTGCAACAAAAAGAAGTAGATGTGATTGCTGGTAATACGACGGATGGTTTGATTCAAAGTTTAGGTTTAGTAGTTCTCAAAGATGACAAGAACTATTTCCCGCCCTACGAAGCAGTTCCGGTTGTGCGATCGCAAATTTTGGAAAAATACCCGGAATTGCGTCCAGTGCTCGCAGAATTGGGCGGGAAAATCTCCGAAGAAGATATGCGTAAACTAAACTATCAAGTTGACGGGAAACAGCAGGAAGCCGGACAAGTGGCGCGGGAGTTTTTGCAGCAAAAGTTGGGCGACTCAAAGCCAGTAACTCCGGCGAAATAAAGGGTTTCATTGTTCTGCCTGTTTGCGGAACCGTATTGTGGTTAGCTATACTATTAGTTAGACTCATATAAATAAATGAAGGTATAAAGCTATGACAACTGTCAAAACTGCTATCTCATTGCCAGCATCTTTATTTGAACAAGCCGAAACATTAGCTGGCGAAATGCAAATTTCGCATAGCTTTTTGATCGAAATAGCGCTTGAACAATTTATCCGCCGCCGCGAAAATCAACAACTGTTAGAAAAAATTAATGCTGCTTGCGAAGCACCTCTCTCTCAAGAAGAACAAGTTTTGCTTCGCAAGATGAGTCGCTCTCATCGCAGGCTGGTGGAAGGCGAATGGTAATCAATATTTTCCAAGCTGCAAAACAGGAGCTTTTATTGCTTCAATCTGGGACTCGGCCACTTCAACTGTAATTGCTTCGATATTGAAACCCTCTAAGCTATAACCATCTTCTTCACCTTCCGGCATCTGGTAGTGTTCAACGATAGTTGCTGTATCACCTTTTTTAAGGCCATACTTAGGAATATCTTCTCGCAATGCTACCTGTGAAAACAGTTCAAATTTCATGGGGTTTAACCTCTTGTCAATCAGGAACTAATGTAACAAATCTGGTTTCGGATGGAGTAACGATCCAAACGGTTTTAACTTGTAAAATCGTACCGTTTGGACCTGTTAAACTGCCTTTAATCATGTACTTTTGACCGTATCTGGTGTTTTCCATTTGCTCCGCTTCCAGAGGAAGTATCTGGCTTCTTAAATCTCGATCGAGCTGTTGCCAGTTTTCTATGCTGTAACCACCTCGATCGAGAAACTGAGATTTGTCGTCTTTAGGAAGCCGGATTAATAAATAGTTGGTCAGCTTTGCTGAAGGAATAACCGAGTTAAGGCTGAGTTTTGCCATAGGAAAAATTTCCTCTTAAGTCCCTTCACTCAGCCTCCGCAAATTCAAAATATCGCTCATCTTTTTAATTTGCATACAAGTGCGCTCGAACTGTTGTTTATCCTGGATATCCATGCACAAGTCAATTAATGCAGGCAATCCGGGATATGTTTTGACTTGAGCGCTGCGGACGTTTACTTGGTTGTCCTTCAAATGCGATAAAACATCGTTGAGAACTCCCACTCGATCGAGGGCTTCAATTTGAATGTTAACCGGATAAGTGTTGGGCCGAGATTCATTGCGGTTGCTGGAATTCCAACTCACAGGAACCAAGCGATCCCCAGGTACGTTCTCAACATTTGAACATCCTTGCCGGTGAATCGAAATTCCGCGGGTGCGAGTCACAACTCCAATAATTGATTCCCCAGGAATCGGACAACAACACCCGGATAAATGGTAGAGCAATCCCTCTACACCTGCGATCGGCGATTTGCTCGGAGACGAACTCGGTACTGGTTTCGGTGCCGTCGATGCAGGTATTAGCTGGGGCAATTCCTGCCCTCCTGTGGGAGCAGCTTCAATTTTTTGCTGCACTTTTACTAAATCTCGCAGTCGATTTACTACGAGATTTAGGGTAACTTCGCCGTACCCCAAACCGGCGATTAAATCTTCGACGCTGTGGTAGTTGCAGCGCTGAGCCACAGACTGCATGGGTTCAGATTTCAGCAAGGATTCTAAGCCGTTTTTACCTAATTCTTTTTCCAGCAATTCCCGCCCGCGAGCGAGATTTTCATCTCGGTGCGATCGCTTCAACCACTGGCGAATTCGGTTTTTTGCTCCGTTTGTCTTGACAAAATTCAGCCAGTCGGAACTCGGATGACCATTTTTTTGGGTCAAGATTTCTACAATATCGCCGTTCTTTAAAACCTTGTCTAGTGTTACCATTCGCCCGTTTACTCTGGCACCGGTGCAGTGATTGCCAATTTCTGTGTGAATGCGGTAAGCAAAATCTACGGGAGTTGATCCGCTATTGAGAGCAATCACGTCTCCGTTAGGAGTAAAAACGTAAATATCTTCGTCGAATAAGTTGTCCTTAATGCTTTGTAAATATTCGCGATCGTCTTTGAGGTCGCTTTGCCATTCTAGGAGTTGTCGCAGCCAAGTAAATTTTTCGTCGTCGCCGGTAACTGTTGTGTTAGAACCGCCAGTTTCTTTGTATTTCCAGTGCGCGGCAATGCCGTATTCTGCAATGTGGTGCATTGCTACGGTGCGAATTTGCACTTCGATGGGGCGGCCGCTGGTTCCGATTACTCCGGTGTGCAAAGATTGATAGCGGTTGGCTTTTGGTAAACCGATATAATCTTTAAAGCGTCCGGGAATCGGGCGGAAAGAATCGTGGACGATCGCCAAAGCCCGATAACAGTCATCATTGGTTTCTACTATGATCCGCACCGCCGCAATATCGTATACTTGCTTAAACCCTTTTTGGCGGCGCTGCATCTTCCCGTAAATTCCGTACAAATGTTTGGGACGGCCGCTAACTTCATAGCATTTAATGCCTAAATTGTCAAGCCTTTCTCGCAAACTATCTGTGACTTCTGCGAGTTGAGTTTCTCGATCGGCTCGCTTCTCGGCCACCAATTCCTGAATTTCGCGGTAAGCTTCGGGTTCCAGGTATTTAAACGCTAAATCTTCCAATTCCCACTTAAAGCGGCCAATACCCAAACGGTTTGCTAGGGGAGCAAAAATATCTCGGGTTTCTAGGGCAATACTGCGTTGCTTTTCTTCGGACAAATGCTCCAAAGTCCTCATGTTGTGCAGCCTGTCTGCCAGTTTGACGACAATGACGCGAATATCTTTAGCCATTGCTAGGAACATTCGGCGGAAATTTTCCGCAAGGCGCTCTGTTTTGCTGGAAAAATTAAACTTAGAAAGCTTGGTGACACCTTCAACCAACTGTCGCACTTCGGCGCCGAACCGCTGTTCTATTTCTTCGAGAGTAATATCTGTATCCTCAACAATGTCGTGGAGGAAGCCGGCGGCAATCATGACGTTGTTGCCGCCCATATACCGGAGTATTCCAGCGACAGCTACCGGATGGCAAATGTAAGGTTCTCCCGATTTGCGGTATTGTCCTTCGTGCAAGTCGCGGGCAAATTCAAAGGCCCGACAAATTAAGCTGTCGTCAGTCGAGCAATTCTGGTTAGGGCCCCCATCAGGCTCCGATCGAGCATTCAGGCATTCTTGCAGCCAATCGGGAACTACAGCAGGATCGATCGAAGGAGAGGGAGTCAGAGTGTTCGCGTTCATGGGGTACACCTTTAAAACTTAGAAATACAAATGGTTAAAAGCCAGTTTTTGGTTGAATTGCCGAAATTATGTGTTTAGCTATACTAAACTAATTGAATGCCACAATTTGCAATTCAAAAAAATAGTCGATTTTTCTGTTAACTCTACCTATCTAATTCCGAGTCGCCACCCCTCGGAGGTAGGAAAATATAGTGACACCACTGCCACCGCCGCAGTCTGTCGATCGGGGAAAATCGGGTAAAATAAGCATATTTTGGCGGTAGCCGTTGAGGTTGCGGGCGATCGGCATTTACCGGCAACGCTAAACTAAAAGCAGCAGCCAGAAGGGTAGAGTTAGGGCAGAAAATCAAAAAAAGTTCTCACAAAACAGGGAATAGCTCCAAAAACGCACAGCTTCCCTCCCTATGAGCAAACTTAAGTAAGTATCTACTTAGATTATAAATACAAATTTGTTTACAAAATCATGATATTGTCCGAAGACCGCCGCCAGTGCTACCAAGAATTACAGCAAGCGCTAGAACAACTACAAAGAACTGCTGCACAGGATAATCTGGATCGGGCCGCGCTGGCGATCGAATACAGAAAAGTGCAACAATTTTTCGGAAACCAAATTATGAGAGCCGAAAGCGATGACTTAGACGCCTCAGAAACACCCCCAGAGCAGTCCTACTTGACGGAAATTCACAAGCAACTGCGGTTATTGGGGACAGATGTCACGTTTTTGCAAGCGTCGCGCCAGCCAGCGACAGCAAAGGCGAGGCAAACTGGGGCGATCGCGCGGCTTAACACGCTAATTGGCTACTGTGGCGCGCTGCTGCAAAAAAATTCTGGTTCTTCAGGGCCCGCCCAGATACAGAATTAATAATTGAATTAACAGGGAATTAATAAGGCAAGGAGAAATAAAGCGGTGGAATGTCCAAAATGTAAACATCCCAATTTAGATGGCGGTACCTTAGCCGGTCGTATGTCCGTGCAGTGGTGTCCCAACTGTTACGGTATCTGGATTCCAGGCAGAGAATACGAAGCTTGGCAAAAAGAGCAAAGCCAGTGGTACAACAAATCCGAGAAGCCTGATGCGACAGGGACTCTGGGCATAGAATTCACCCCGTCTGTCTACGACAGCAAAGCAGCGCTGTGTCCCGAAGACGGTCACTATCTGTCGCGGGCGAAAGTTCCTTTCAGCAGAGTACCCTTTTACATAGAGCGCTGTATGTTGTGCGGGGGCATTTGGTGCGATAACGGCGAGTGGGACATTCTCGAAAGTCTGGGATTCCACACCGAGATTGACAAGATGTTTTCTGCGAATTGGCAAGCTAAGGCCCGCGTGCAAGAACTCGCATCTCGGGAACGTCAAGTGCTGACTGAGAAGCTGGGGCCGGATATCGCCGGATATGTGTTGGAACTCGCGGAAGTTTTAGCAGACCATCCTCACGCAGATTGTGCCGCTACTTACATACTGCGGAGAGCTGAGTTGAAGCGAAGGGAGATTTAGTCAGTTATTAGTTGTCAGTTGTCAGTTGTCAGTTGTTAGTTGTAAGTTGTCAGTTGTCAGTTATCAGTTGCTCGGTGAATGATGTACTAATAAAAGCTTTGTTTGTAGCTATTTTTATTTGTATTTACAAACAGCAGAGCAGTCTCTTGCCCATAACTAATAACTCTGAAACACTAAGAAGTAACAACTAACAGCCAGTATATTGACCATTAAATAACAAATAACAACTGACCACTGACCACTGACTACTGACAATCAAGCATCCAGGATACAAGCCCCCGAATTTATCTCGCGCAAGTTAATGCTTTAATTCTTTAATCTAAAATCCAAAATCTAAAATCTAAAATCGATTGACTAAGGACTAATGACTAATGACTAATGACTCTTCTCTATTTTCCGTTGACAATCTGCGAGTAGCTTATCCTCAGCGGCGGGGCCAATCCGGTTGGGCAGTAGACGGGGTTTCCCTGACGCTGAAACCGGGGGAAAAGCTCGGATTAGTTGGGGAGTCTGGGTGCGGTAAGTCAACTTTGGGAAGGGCGGCGATGCGGTTGCTGCCGGATTCAACGCTGATTGAGGGGCGAGTTAGTTTTGCTGGAGAGTCGGTGTTTGATATGAATGCTTCGCGGCTGAGACGGTTTCGGGGCGAAGCTGTAGCATTGATTTTTCAAGATCCGATGACTCGTCTCGATCCTTTGATGACTGTAGGAGAACATTGCATCGAGACTTTGCAAGCTCACAGACCCAATTTGGATCGCAAGCAAGCTAAGAAACGGGCGATCGAAACTCTGGAAGCTGTGAAAATTCCCGCGTCTCGTTGGTCGCAATTTCCCCACGAATTTAGCGGCGGAATGCGGCAAAGAGTAGCAATTGCTTTGGCTCTTTTGCTCGATCCCAAATTAATTGTGGCGGACGAACCGACTACAAGTTTGGACGTAACTGTAGCTGCTCAGATTTTGCAGGAATTAACCCGACTTTGTGAGGAACGGGGAACGGCTATTTTGTTGATTTCTCACGATTTGGCGATGGTGGCTGAGTATTGCGATCGCATTGCGGTGATGTACGGCGGTAAAGTCGTAGAAACAGGGCCGGTGCAAAACGTTTTTGAAAAGCCGCAGCACGAATATACTCGATCGCTCCTCAAAGCAGCTTTGCACATTCAAGCCGATTCTGGCAAAGGGTTAGCATTCGAGGAAATCAGGACTGAAGCCGTTACTGCAAACTCAACAAATGCGCCTCTTTTGACTGTAACGAATTTGCAGCAACACTACAGTTTAGAAAGCAATTTATTAGATCAGTTGTTTTCCAGGAATCGCCAGGTAATTAAAGCCGTAGACGGCGTTAGTTTAGAGCTACAACGGGGAGAAATCCTAGGGCTGGTGGGGGAGTCCGGCTGCGGCAAAAGTACCTTGTCACGCACGATTTTGCAGCTAATTACCGCGACAGGTGGCAAAGTGGAATTTCAAGGAATAGATATAACTGCCCTGAACCGCGATGCTGTGAGGAAGCACCGCCGCGAAATGCAAATGATCTTTCAAGACCCCCATGCTTGCCTGAATCCGATGATGACTGTCGGGCAAAGTATTGCTGACCCTTTGTTTATTCACAAATTAGCTAATGGCAGCGACGCTAAAAAACAAGTAATCCAAATGTTAGAGCGGGTGGGTTTAAGTCCAGGGGAGGATTTCTTTCGTCGCTATCCGGGGGAATTGTCAGGAGGACAACAGCAGCGAGTTTCGATCGCCCGCGCTTTGATTACTCGGCCGCAACTGATAATTTGCGACGAACCTGTGAGTATGCTGGATGCCAGCGTGCAGACTCAAGTTTTAGAGCTGATGTTGGAGTTGAAGCAGGAATTTAATTTGACTTATCTGTTTATTACGCACGATTTGTGGGTGGCGAGATTTTTTTGCGATCGTATTGCGGTAATGAATGCTGGCAAAATTGTTGAAATCGGTAAGACTAGGGATATTTTTACTAATCCGCAGCACCCTTATACTCAGCAATTATTGCAGGCAGCTCCTTTACTGGCTCGAACTAATTGATTTGGGATTTGGGATTTGGGATTTGGGATTTGGGATTTCGGAAATTTCCGGTTAAATTGGTTAAAGTTAAGGGATACTTTTCAAATCCTTCCACCGACACCAAGCACGATATGGCAGAATCTGACCTAGGCAGTTTTGCGGTGGCACCCGAAGCCTCATTCGCGATCGCAGAAGATGAAGACACCGAGATCGATCGTCCGACGGTAACTCGATCGTCAGCATACAACAACTGGTCGGCCGACGATCCAGTGGGAGCTTTGTTCAAGGAAATGGCTCGGTATCCTCTACTGACAGCAGCCGAAGAAGTAGAGTTGGCGCGCCGCGTTCAAGAATTGGTAGCCCTGGAGAAACTAGAACAGCGTTTGCAGCAGGAATTGGACAGAGTGCCGACAAAAGCTGAACTCGCAGCGGCTTTGGGGGTGAGCGAAACTCAACTGCAACAGCTTCGCCACAAGTGTCAGTCGGCGAAACGGAAAATGATCAGCTCGAATTTGCGCTTGGTGGTTTCGATTGCCAAACGCTATCTGAATCGGGGCGTGCCTTTTCTCGATTTAATTCAGGAAGGAGCTTTGGGTTTGAATCGGGCAGCCGAAAAGTTCGATCCGGAGAAGGGTTACAAGTTTTCTACTTATGCCTATTGGTGGATTCGCCAAGGAATTACCCGGACAATTGCCAATCAAGGGCGGACGATTCGCTTGCCTGTTCACATTGTCGAACAGTTAAATAAACTCAAAAAAGTTTATCGAGATTTGAAGCGTTCTCTTCAACGCAATCCAAGTGAAACTGAACTTGCTAAAGAAATGCAAGTTAGTTGCGAACAGCTTCGCTACCTCCAGCAAGTACGTCGGCAATCTTTGTCTCTCAACCATCGCATCGGCTCAGAAGAAAGTTCGGAACTTTTGGATGTTCTCGAAGATAACGCGACGCAATCTCCCGAAGCTCAGATGAATGAGATGATGATGCGCCAAGATATTTTGGAGGTGTTGGACAGTATTTTGACTGAGCGGGAAAAAGAGATTGTTGCTATGCGGTACGGTTTGCTGACCGGCGAACCTTACACTTTAGAAGAGGTCAGCAGTTTGTTCAATTTGTCCCGCGAACGAGTCCGTCAAATTCAAAATAAGGCAATGCGAAAGCTGCGCCGCCCTCAAGTGACGGAACGATTGAAGGGCTGGTTGAAATAAACTAAAAAACATTGAGTTGGCATTTTGAAAAATCTTAAAATTATTGTGGGGTGGCACTCCGAGGCCACCGTAAATATGCTTGTTCAAGGTGGAAAAAATTAATTAAAAATTACCAGTTAAAAATGTCTTGATGTGGTATTTTTAATTGTTGATTGTCGCGTACTACTTACTTATTTATGTCTTTTGAGGTAATTTTGCGCCCCGCTACCCGCGCCGACGTGCCGGTGCTGTTTGATTTGATTAAAGCTTTAGCTGAGTACGAAAAATTATCTCATGCCGTTACTGGCAATGCCGTTGATTTGGAGCATCATTTGTTTGGCGATCGACCTTTTGTTGAAGCGATTTTAGCCGAGTGCGAGGGTCGAGTTGTGGGCTGGGCGCTATTTTTTTACAATTATTCTACTTTTTTGACTCAGCCGGGAATTTATTTGGAAGATTTGTTTGTGGTGCCTGAGTTTCGAGGGCGGGGAATTGGCAAGTCTTTGATAGTTTATTTAGCGCAGTTGACAGTAGAAAGGGGCTGCGGGCGTTTGGAATGGAGCGTTTTGGATTGGAATGAATTGGCGATCGGATTTTACAAGGGTATCGGTGCTGATGTGATGCCCGACTGGCGGATTTGCCGGCTTGCGGGCGAGTCTTTGGCAAATTTGGCATCGAAGTAATTAAGGCGTGTGGAACAGGCATCTTGCCTGTGTGTGAAACAGGCATCTTGCCTGTGTGTGGAACAGGCATCTTGCCTGTGTGTGGAACAGGCATCTTGCCTGTGTGTGGAACAGGCATCTTGCCTGTATGTGGAACAGGCATCTTGCCTGTATGTGGAACAAGCATCTTGCCTGTATGTGGCACAGGCATCTTGCCTGTGTATGGAACAAGCATCTTGCCTGTATGTGGCACAGGCATCTTGCCTGTGTATGGAACAAGCATCTTGCCTGTGTGTGGAACAGGCATCTTGCCTGTTAAGCTAAAATGCCGCACTCAGGTTAATTAATACCTACCTACTTAATTGACAAAAATATAGGAAAATTTAGATAAGAGTTAAGTTAATTGGGAGAGTAGATCGTGATTATTTGGGTAAACGAGCAAATCGATCCGTCGGGCATTCTTTATTCTTGCATTGCTTGTTGCGATGAGACTCAAGCGAAGGATTGCCACGAATCTTTTGAGAAGAATTTGACGGCAGAGCAAAAACAGCAGGGCTGGGTTGCTACCTTGCGGACTGTTAGTTCTTGGGATGAGGTGCCTGTTAATGCTTTGAAATTGAATTAATGAGTGCAAGTCATCAGCAGCTTTAGTCTCACCCTGTTTCCGTTCGATCGAAACGGCAGGAAAACGTTGCACGTCTGTTCGTCCAAGGCAAAATAACTCGATCGCACATTGGTCAAATTAACAGAGGTTTTGTGAATCTGAAGGCAAAAAGCTGCAAGCATTTGGGGCAGCCAGTCTGATGATTGTGCCGTGGAAGGTGCGGGAATTTGGGCGGAAATTTTCGGGCGGGCACTGCTGCGAACACGCTAGGACGAAAAAGCGTGCAAGTGCGATCCCCTTCGAGGGCTCCGCTAACGACAATTCGCATTTCTTAAACGGATTTTAGCATTACTATTAATAGATAGAGGCATTTCCAATTGTCTAGTTAAATTTTTATGATTGAAACCTTATTTCACGCTTATACGCCCCTAGTTATCTGGACGGGCTTAGGACTGCTGCTGTTTCGGTACATCCCAGTTGATTTTCCCAAGCTGCTGAGCCACTTTCTTTTCTGGATTGGGATACCGCTGCAAATTCTAGTTTTAGCCCGTCAAAGCGATTTTTCGGGTGCTGTGGGATTCACGCCGGCGATCGCCATATTCGTGTTATTTCTGAGTACGAGTTGTGCTTGGCTGACTTGGGTATTATTGCGTAGGCTGAGTGCGGCCCACATCAAAAAGCCCTATTTTCAGGGCAAAAATTCTCTGGTTAATTTATTTTTATTAAATTTTAATTCCCTGAAGCGATCGAGCCAAGGGAGTTTTCTCCTAGCAGCGATGTTAGGGAATACGGGCTTTGTGGGATTAGCAATCACCCCGTCTATCATCAGCACCGATAACAACAACTGGGCTGTCTTGTACAGCGTCACTAACAATGTTATTGGAACTTATTGTTTCGGTGTATTTATTGCTAGCTATTTCGGGAACTCCGAGCAAAAAAAACACTGGTGGACTCAGCTCCGGGACGTGCTGACAGTTCCCGCCCTGTGGGCTTTTTTAATTGGTTTTTATACTAGAAACATCCCCCTGCCCGAAACAGTGGAATCGGGATTGCAGACTGCTGTTTGGGTGGTAATTGCCAGTGCTTTGCTGCTGGTTGGCATCCGGCTGAGGTCTATTAAGAAATGGGAAAGTTTTGAACTGGCGTTAATCCCGTCGCTGTTAAAAGTGGTAATTGTGCCGGTGCTAATCGGATTGGGTGCTAGTTATTTCGGATTGAGTGGCGATCCGAGGTTTGTGTTGGTGTTGATGTCGGGAACGCCCACAGCTCTTTCGGTGCTGATTTTAGCAGAAGTATACGAGCTCGATCGCGATTTGTTAGCTAGCAGCATCGCCATCACTTCTGTCGGTTTGTTGCTGATGCTTCCCTTGTGGTTAGCTGGGTTTAGTTGAAGTTGGAGGATAGCGTGGGAGTTAGAAACCGGGTTTCTTCACTAAATCGGGCGTGAGAATTCCAAGACGATCGCAGAAACCCGGTTTCTTGGATTTTGGGGCGCGTGGGAGTTAGAAACCGGGTTTCTTCTCAAAATCTCGGTAAGGATGCGTAAATTATCGCAGAAACCCGGTTTCTTGGAGTCTGTGGGGAGTCAGAAACCGGGTTTCTTTTCAAAATCTCGGTAAAGATGCGTAATTATCGCAGAAACCCGGTTTCTTGGATTTTGGATCGTGTTACTAAAACAGGAAACAAACCAAAAACTAATGATTGTTGCAAGGTTTTTGATAATTATTATAATATAGAAATAACTTCGAGGAGGTTATGGCATGACAAGCATATCCGACGAACAAACAGCTATCATCCGTACAGAAAGAGGACTGTCGATCGCAGGTACGCGCATCACCCTCTACGACATCATGGACTATGTAACGGCTCAATATCCGCCTAAGTTTATCAGGGGATTATTTGACCTTACAGAAGAACAAATTAACGCGGCTTTAGCTTATATTGAGGCAAATCGCGCCACCGTTGAATCTGAGTATCAAATGGTGCTTAAGGACGCTGAAGAATTGCGGCTTTACTACGAAGAAAAAAATCGCGATCTGATTGCCAGAATTGCCGCCCAGCCACCAAAACCTGGTGAAGAAGCTATTCGAGCAAAACTTCAAGCAGCCAAAGCCAAGTTTAAGTCTCAGCCATGAATTTTTTAGTCGATCATAATTTAAAAGGACACGCCATACTTCTTTCAGGTAGTATTTTAAATAGCGGCTGGCTAGATTGGGTGCCCATTCGATTTATCACCTTTGACGAAATGAGCCTGCCGATCGATAGTGACGATCGGGTAGTGTGGCGGTTGGCTCAATCAAACCAGATGATTTTATTGACGGCCAATCGGAGTATGAAGGGCGATAACTCTCTGGAACAAGTGATGCGCGAGGAAATTACTTCTACATCACTCCCCGTGATTACTATTGGCGATGCTGACCGCTTGTTGAATGACTCTGAATATCGGCAGCGTTGTGCAATTCGTCTGGTTGAAATTGTGCTTGATATTAATACTTATATGGGTGTAAGTCGGCTTTTCATCCCCTGATGTGCTGTCGAGATTGTTGAAGAAGTGCGATCGCACTTCTGGAAAGAAAGGGGGATCAATCTTAAAAATGAGCTGAATGTTGGGCGATCACTGCTTCGTAAAAATGTTGAGACAATCATTATTAAACTTCAATAGCAGTTGTATCAACAACTTTCTCATCATTATTTTTGCGACGCTTTTTGGCAAAGCGAGAGCCTTTCCCAGCTAACAACATAGTACCACCAAGTGCTAATCCAGCAATCGTACCTGGTTCTGGTACTGCGACAAACATTTCTGGAATTGGCACATCCTGTGGCGGTTTCAAAGAAGGGTCTTTTCCAGTCTGAGTGGGAATCATAGCGTTATACGAATTGCTAGAAGCAGCATAGCTGGAAAGGTCAGCTCCGCCACCCTCAGTGATCCAACCCATACTACCCATATCGGTGATGGTAGCTTTACTGGTAAAACTTATATAGGAATTGGCATTCATGTAACCTAGACCATCGGCCGAGCTATATCCAAAGATATAAGCTCCTAAATAAAGTGTTCCGTCGAAGAGGTTAGTTGTTGACCTAGATGTTTGCTCGTTCAACCACTTCGAGTCTGAATAGCCACCAAAGAAGTAGCTGACTGCTGAAGTTCCTTCCCATTTTGTACTGTATCCATCGTAAAGGTAGCTTATAGCCTTTGCTGTTCCCGAAGCAGCAGCATATGTACTTGCGGATACATAGCCTGACAGAGTTTGAGTAAGACTGTATCTTTTGCCTGGTTGTCCTCTCCAATCGTACATCTGATAAATACTTTGCCATTCCTGCTTTCCACTGTTAGTCCAATAAGCAAAAACAGTGGAATTGTAATTAATGGTACAATTTACCGTAATTGTAAGAGATGGTCTTCCGAAATTTGTTTCAGATTGGCTGTTATTGCAAGAAAGGTTATTTGTAATTGTTGTAATGTCATTAACAGCATTAAGTCCGTCACTCAGACCGAAAGCCAACGCTTTTGTAGACATAATGGGCATCAAAACGGCAGATGCAGTTAAACCCAAAATGGTCTTAGCTATGATTGTTGAAAGTTTAGCCATGCTTTTTATTACACCCCTATTGATTACTTTAGTTGTGTTTTATTAGAAATAGTTTTTCATAATGATTAAATTTTGTCAGTCGGAAAGTGTAGGATTTTGTAGGGAGTTTACAAAACCAATATCATAAAATGTGGGGCTAAGTCGGAAATTATAGGAAATTGTCGGATACAATAGCTAAAACCCCGACACTTACCAACTTGATGGACGTTGAAGAAATCTTAAAATTTGCCGACAACCTAGTTTTCACCAAGACTGGAAAACACCTCGACAACGTACAAGAGGCTATATTGCTGGGTGCTTGGCAAGCTCAAAAATACCCGAAAATCGCAGAGGAAGCTCATTGTAGTGAGGGTCATGCTAGGGATGTTGCCTCTGAATTATGGAAGATACTCTCAGATGTATTAGGTGAATCAGTTAATAAATCTAATTTTAAATCCACATTCAAAAGGTGGCACATCTCAATCGTTTCATCAACTGTTGAGAAAAACTCTGTACAAATTGGTAACGTCAATGTCTGTGGAAATACTTCACAATCTCCAGAAGTTCCAAAAGAGCGATCATCCTCCACCCCAGAAAACACGCAACCCCAAATACGCCAAGATTTAAGAGACGCACCAGATATCGCCTCATTATTTTACGATCGCACCTCTGAACTCTCCACCCTCAAACAATGGATTTTGCAAGCCCACACCCGCTTAATTACCGTCTACGGCTTAAGCGGAATTGGCAAAAGTGCGATCGCCCTCAAACTCATCGAACAAACTCAAACCGAATTTGATTATATTATTTGGTTAAGCCTCGCTGACACACCCACACTTTCAACCGTCCAAACCGAACTCAAGCAATTTTTTGGGCGATCGCCACAACCCCCATTACCCACAATCATCGATTATTTTCGATCTTCTCGCTGTTTAGTAATCCTTGATGACGTAGAAAATATTTTTAAAAGCAGTCAACTAGCAGGTCAATATTTAGCAGGCTATGAAGACTATGGCAAATTTTTTAAACAAATTGCCACATCCTCTCATCAGAGTTGTTTAATTATCCTCAGTTGGGAACAACCCAGAGAAATTACTGCTTTAGAAGCACTAAACCGACCTGCACGAACTTTACACCTCAAAGGTTTAGGGGAAGAATCGGCAGAAATACTCAGACAAAAAGGATTAGCAGATGAGCAAAAATGGTCAGATTTGATCGCCCTTTATCAAGGTCATCCTTCCTGGTTAAATATCATAGCTTCAACAATTTTAGAATTCTTTGACGGTAGCCCTTCCCGGTTTTTAACCAACAATAATGATATTTATTTAGGTGACTTAGAAACCATTTTAGAATCTCACTTAGAGCGTTTATCGGAGTCAGAAAAAAAGGTGAGCCATTGGTTAGCAAGTCAAGATGAAGCGGTAGATATTTCCCAAGCACCTGCGGATATTGAGTTATCTAAATCAGAATTTTGGCAAGCCATACAATCTTTAGCACGGCGCGGCTTACTGGAAAAAGTACAAATAGGAGCGGGAGCGCTATTTTTACTCAATCCTGTATTTCAACAATACATTCAATCCCAGTCAAATCCTAGCAGTATCAAACTGTAACATCGATCGATCTTCTCAACTTCTACATCGATCGCATAAAAGCATTCACCGCATCATATTGGTCGGCCATCCGCGAATAAAACTCGATCGATCGCAAATCCAACTCCGGCAAAAGTTCGCTCTTACTCACCAACTCATATCCCGTAGAACGCAAGCAATAAACCGAAATTACCCCATCCTCCCAAAACCAAACCTCCTGCACTCCCACACGACGATAGATTTCCAGCGTATCAATTCCACCACTCGTCACTCTCACCTCGATCGCCAAATCTGGAACCGACTTGCGCGTACCCAAACAATAAGACTCATCTGGTTCTTTCCGTGCACCCAACTCCTTCATCCCGATGGTTGTACTGCCGCGCCCGTAGAAACGAATGTCCTTCGTCCGCATATAAATCTCTAAAAGCTGATCTAAAGTGTTTCTAGATTCTTCATGTTCCTCAGAAAAAGGAGCCATAATTTCTAAACACCCATCCAAATAAGTTAAATGCGCCCCAGTTTATGCCAAATCTGCATCCAACTTTTCCCGAGTCTCCCATGTCACGTTTGACAGGAAAGCCGCACCTGTACCAAATCCTGCTTTAGAAATTGCGACAACCATCTGAGTTACCTTTTACGATCGCTTTTCCATATTAGCGAATATTAGCTAAAGTCTCAAATCAGAAGGATCTAAAATTTCGCAGTACAATGAACAATAACTGCACGGAAAAGGCTATGAATGAGACAATAACTGCTACAGGTTTGCCTCCTGCATTCCCCGACCACACGCAATTGCCAGACGAAGACGGTACATTTGTGAAAAATTTTCAGGAGCATCCCCAGAGCATCATTTTGACAGATTCTATCGGGCCGGTTGTAGAGCTGCTGCATCCAGACGGACAATATGCGATCGGGCAAGATTGCGGGATTTACTGGCGAGAAACTGACCCGCCAGAGCGAGGTGCAGAAGCACCGGATTGGTTTTACGTGCCGAATGTACCGGCAACACTTGACGGTTTTCGCCGTTCTTATGTACTTTGGCGGGAACACATGGCTCCGTTCATTGCTTTAGAATTTGCTAGCGGTAATGGAGAGGAAGAGCGCGATCGTACTCCCCTGACAGTCGCCCCTGACGGTACAACAACTAAACCCGGTAAGTTTTGGGTGTACGAGAGAATTATCCGCATTCCTTACTACGGCATTTATGAAATGAGAACTGGCAATTTAGAAGTCTATCACCTGATAGATTTTGTGTATCGAAGGATGGAGCCAAACGAACGCGGTCACTATCCCATTCCTGTACTAGATGTAGAATTGGGACTGTGGCAGGGAAGCTATCAAAATCAAGAACTGCTTTGGCTGCGGTGGTGGGATTCGCAGGGGAATTTGCTGTTAACTGGCTCCGAACAAGTTGAAATTGAGCGGGCTAGAACCGAACAAGAACGGGAAAGAGCCGAACAAGAACGGGAAAGAGCTGAGCAAGAACGGGAAAGAGCCGAACAAGCAGAGCGAAAAGCCGCCCAGTTAGCGGATAGACTGCGAGCAATGGGAATCGATCCCGATGCTGAGGATTGATATCAAAGTCCCAAAACTATCTCTGTAGCGCGAGCATCTCGCACCTAATCTTTTATAATCACAAAAAACCAAGCTGATGGAAACTAAACCACCTCTACCGCCCTTTACGTTGGAAACGGCTAAAGCCAAAGTTCAAGCTGCTGAAGATGCCTGGAATACCCGCGATCCTGAACGAGTAGCCTTAGCTTATACGGAAGATTCTCAGTGGCGAAACCGTGCCGAATTCTTCAGTGGCCGGGAAGAAATCAAGGCTTTTTTAAGACGAAAATGGGCAAAGGAACTAGATTACCGTTTAAAGAAAGAACTGTGGAGTTTTACAGACAATCGGATTTCTGTTCGATTTGAGTATGAGTGGCACGATGATTCTGGCTACTGGTATCGCGCCTATGGTAATGAACAGTGGGAATTTGCCGAAAATGGGTTAATGCGAAGACGTGAAGCTAGCATTAATGATGTTCCGATTCAAGAATCTGAACGGAAGTTTCGATAAGATTTATCGGTGAGTTGTTAGACGCATAAACCTGGTTTTTTAGGAAAATAGGCAAGTTTGTAGTCAGGACTTTAGTCATGATTGACTCAAGGCCAGAAAGAGGACTAAAGTCCTCACTACGAACGAAAGGTTTGTAGTAAGGACTTGAGTCATGATTAGAACTCTTGCAAAAATACAAAGCACCCCAACCCTCCCCTTGAATCAGGGGAGGAGGCAAGATTATTCTTGTTTCCACCCTTAATAAGGGGGACTTGCGGCGGGTGAATTTGACTTGTGCAAGAACTCTAGAGAAGTTTATAGAGCCTCTGCGATCGTGTAGAATCTGAAAAAACAGTTTTAATGGAGTTTTGTTGCAAATGAAAATTTTGGCGATCGCAACACTAATTGTTAGTTCTCTCCTTCTGTCAAACTCATCATTGTCATCTGCTCAAAGTAATCCACAAGGCTCTACAATTCTACCCACAGGAGCTTACTACGCTCAAGGAACAATGTTCAATAACTCCCGTAGAGAGATTGCACATCAAAACAATAGAATCTGCATCAAGATCGTTGATGGCCCTGCAAATCCCTACAAAGGAGTCGAATCAATCACAATTAGCAGCGTGTCTGTGGAAAAGGGGAAATACTATATTGATGCCACTGGCACAGAGCTAGTATTAAAAAACAATGGAAAAGCATTCTCTGGCGACATTCGCGGTACATGGGAGTATAGAGGTACCTCGCCCGATCGAAGGAGTCAACCCATACAAGCTAAAAAAATGGCAGAGTGTGTAGCGGCTCAAGGACGATATGTGGAGAAGATGGAAGGAATATCAATTTCAGGAATCGATTTTCCCAAGCATTAACCACGATCGAGATGGGTGGGGGCGCAACCAAAAGGCGATATGTTGGATGCAGTAATGGGTAATCGGAGTAAGGTGCGCGGCGCGCACCTTATACCAATTTTTTATGAGGTTGCATAGAATCCGATCCCCCCTAGCCAAGAGGGCGGGCACGGGGGCACCGCCCCTACTAAGGGGGGGACAAGATTCTTCTCAAAGTCAACCCCTACTCCCCAACAATCAGGGGGAGTAGGGGGTATGCGAGGGGGATCGAGATATGTGCAACTTCACATTAAATTGGTATTACATCATTAGGTTATTCGTCCCAGACTGTATCCTCAATCGGTAAGCAAACTCGGAGAAGTCAGCACAAAGACATCCCTGGTTCCCACCCCTTCAGATTCCGGTTTAATCGGCGTAGTAAAGTGGAAAAACTCATGGTCGTTAACTAACAGCAATTCTCCCGGATGCAGAATTTTATTAAAAACAGGCTTCTCTCTTTTAGCCAAGTACAAATGCGTTTCCCCGCCTACAATATTAGTTCTGTCCACCGAGAAAATCCCGATAAAGTCAGTACCGTCTTGGTGGATGCCTTCCGGTGCGGGGTTGCCAAAATTGTGCGGCGAACAAGTCGTCCTGATTTGATGGATGCCGATTTCAGCTTCCGGGTGAATTTTGCAGGAATCGAAAAAAGCAAAAATCATCTGTTTGAAATTATCGAGGGCAATTAGTCGATCGTCCAATTCGGCAAATTCCCGCCTGATATCACCCACTCGCGGATTGTATGTTTTGCTTTGATACAAATAGCCGTGAGGTAACTTAACTAACTCATTTCCGTTGACTGCAAACCGCGATAATCTTCTCGAACGATACTTACCTTTCACATACGGATCGACAGGCATATCGTCAAAAAATTCCTTGAAACCTTCTAGCTTAATCGAGTTTACTTTTTTGAAAGTAAACATGAAAGCATAATCCAAATGAATGGATTCTAATACGGTTTTCATAGATTTTACTCCCTGAAGCCTTGCTCCCCTCCCTAATTTAGCCTGGAGGAGGTGTATGCTTCTACTCTAGCGCAGGTTTTTTGTATGTGTCGTAAAAGACACTACAAAAATTGCAAAGATATCGTAAAGCTTGCAAGATGAATCCGGGGCTGGTTCTTCTTTTAATCCAAAATCCCAAATCTAAAATCTAAAATCTAAAATCTAAAATCGATTGACTGCTTTCACCAGCGACTGACAGGCCCGCAGGAAAACGGCAACATCGACCCCAAGTGCGACGTACTGAACGCCAGCATCAATCCACTGCTGGGCGATTTCGGGGTTTTCGGCAAAAGTACCTGCGGCTTTGCCTGCTTTGCGGATGGTTTGCACTGCCTCCTGCATCATGTCGATGACGCGGGGATCGCGGACTTGGCCGGGAATGCCGATCGACTGTGACAAATCGTAAGGCCCTAGAAAAATCACGTCCACCTGCGGCACAGTAACAATTTCCGCAAGGTTGTCGATGCCGCCTTTGCCTTCGACATGAATCACAACTAAGGATTCTTCGTTGAGTTTGTCGGTGATATTTGTACCTGCAGCGGTGTAAAGTCCGGCCCGCGTAGCAAAGGAAAGGCCTCGCGTGCCCAGAGGACTGTATTTAGCGCTTTTGACAGCGGTTTCGGCATCGATTTTGCTTTCAATTTGAGGTATTTGAACGCCTGCACTGCCGATGTCGAGAGCTCGTTGAATTTGTGGCCCATCGTTTTTGCGGACGCGAATAATCGGTGCAATTCCGGTGCAGTCGGCGGCGCGACACAAATCTTCAGCAGCAAGCGAGTGTAGGGGCCCGTGTTCCATGTCGATAACGGCGAAATCAAATCCAGCGTGACCGCATATTTCTATGAATGCGGGATAAGCGCAGTTCATAAATAAACCTAGGACTGTTTCGCCTTGTTTAATTTTTTGTTTGAGTTGGTTTGGACGCATGGGTAATCCCGGAAAATTGAGTTTTTTTAGCGCAGATGAAGCCAGATTCTTTTTAAGAATACAGCTAAAATATTGTCGTGATGAATTACTTTAGGTTAACAGAATAGACAAAAATTTGGTAGCTGCTTTTGCTTCTCTCTTAAAGGGAATCAAGCACAAAAGCCAGCCAACAATAAACATTCCTAAGATTGGTAAAAATATGGCTCCCACGGATGGTTCTACTAACCAAGCAAATAAAGCAAACATTCCAATACTGCCAGTTGTCCACAGCCAAAGAATCAGAAGTCCTATAACTGTTTTATGTAAACTCATCCTAATTTTGATGGAACAACCGAATTGTTGAGTATGTATATCTCCTTGTATAATTGGGAACAATAAATGTCTCCCGATGATGATGCGATTGATTTTGAAGGTTTTGCCAGAAATCGTTCCTTCATAGGGTTTCGCAGGTGGCGGGCCAAAGGGTATAATTATTCTAAAAACTTTGGGAGGAGTAACAACTTCGTCCAACCTGCGTAAAACTTCCGAATAAGTCAAACTGGTGGTAATTGTTAAACTCTCAAAAGGAATCAATGACCTAAAAATTTTGACGATTTTGAGCATAAGGTTCATCCGGCTGTTCAATAGTTGTTGCTGGTATTAATGCCTCTTTTCTAAAAAAGTTTTCCCTGACAACACCGCGAAATACCAGTATACTGCAAAATAAACATTTAGATGGGATGAGTGTTTTTCGCGCTATGTCACAATTAATTCCCCAATCTCCGATGAAACTTCGACAGTATCTATTTTTGGTCAAAGGTCGATCGATCCTTAGCCTCACCCTCGGCATAATTTCCGCGATTGGGAACATTTCGCCAGTATTTGCCGCACCTCCCCGTAATCCAGACAATGCAGAAACTTGCGACATTCTAGTAGCAGGCGGCGGGCTTGCAGGCGCTGCTACCGCTTACGAAGGTTTGCTGGCTGGGCGCACAGTTTGCCTCACTGAAATTACTGACTGGGTAGGCGGTCAAATTTCCTCCCAGGGAACTTCCGCACTCGATGAAAGAGATACTCAGCGATCGCTCTTATTTTACCCCCGTGGCTACCTAGAATTGCGGGAGCGGATCAAGGAACATTACGGCCGGCTAAATCCCGGAGGCTGTTGGGTTAGCTATTCGTGTTTCATGCCCTACGACGGTCACAAAATTCTATTTAACATCTTGCAGGATGCCGCTAGAAAAGGCAAAGGCACGCTGAAATGGTTTCCCAATACAGTTATTAAAGAACTAGCAATTACTCCTGCTGTGGCGGGGAATACGGTTGGGGGTCAACAAATTAAAAGTGCGATCGCCATTCAACACAAACCAGCCCCCAACACCCCACCAATCAACACCGAAACTCTTTCTCAGACTATCGAAGATGCCTATCGCTACGAAAATTCTCCGCGATTTAACAAAACTATTATTCAGTTTATTCCTAAAGCATCTGGAACCCCCTCTAACCCCAGAAGCGGAGGGAATTCCACAAGTTCCTCCCCTTCTGGCAGTAGGGGGGGTGCTGATTGGTACGTTGTAGATGCCACCGAAACAGGTGAATTGATCGGACTTGCCGATGTTCCCTACCGCCTCGGAATTGACCCGCGTTCCCCTCTCGAACCTTCCTCAGCCAGCCCCACCGGCGACGCTTACTGCACTCAAGGTTTTACCTACACCTTTGCAATGGAGGCAACGAAGGAACCGCAGCAGCATCAAGTCCCGTCTTTTTATCAACAATACGCTCCTTACTACAGTTACGAATTGCAGAGACTGGCGAGCTTTCCCTTAGTTTTTAGCTACCGCCAAATTAGGAGCATGAGACCGGATCAAAAGCGACCTTCAGACCCGAAGCAATACCCGATTTATCCGGGGGATATTTCGATGCAAAACTGGACTTGGGGCAATGACTATCGTCCCGGCAATTCTCAAGATAATTTAATTTACACTCGCGAGCAGTTGCAAGAGTCCGGTCAACTGCAACCGGGGGGATGGATGGGCGGTTTGCGAACGGAAACTTTGCGAAGAGGAGAGGAAAATGCCAAAGGATTTTTCTACTGGCTGGTAACAGGAACTACTGACTCGCAGCTAGGAGATGGAGTCAAAAAGCCTAATCCAAACAATCGTTTTTTGAGCGGTTTGGATTCGCCGATGGGGACGGTGCACGGACTTTCTAAATATCCTTATATGCGGGAGGGCCGGCGCATTATTGGGCGGCCGAGTTTCAATCAGGCTCAAGGTTTTACGGTGTGGGAAGTTGATATGTCTCGCACTGACTTTACGGCTGATTTTTACCGCCAGAATTTGTCGGAGGAAGAGTATCGGAAGTTGTGGTTAGCTGTGGGTGGTTTGAATGCGCCGGCTTTGGCTGTGGGAAGTCAATCTGTTGAGGATACAAAATCGCGATCGCGCGCTACGATTTATCCTGATTCTGTGGGTATCGGTCATTATGCGATCGACTTTCACCCCTGCATGACTAACAGTCCGCCGGAAGCACCGGGAAATACCGAACGGGAAGGCACTCGCAAAGGTCAAGGGCAAGCTTATCCCTTCCAAATTCCGCTGCGGGCAATGATTCCCCAGAAAATTGACAATATGTTAGTGGCAGGTAAAAGTATTGCTGTTAGCCACACAGCGGCCGCTGCTTATCGAGTGCATTCTTTTGAATGGTCTGCAGGTGTGGCGGCGGGAGTTACGGCTGCTTTTTCCCTAGAAAAGGGGATTCTCCCTTATGAATTAGTGGACGAATTGCCGTCCCGCGAGCCAAACTTGGAAGTGTTGCAGTTGCGGTTGCAACAAAATGCTAATCCGATCGCCTTTCCGGGTACTTCTATTTTCAATAGTTCGTGGCAAAATTGGAAATAATCGCAGTTGGTAATCTGTAGGGCGGACATCCTGCCCCCCCTACAATAAAATTCACTCTTTGTGGAACAGGGTGGAACAGGCTTTCGGGCCTGTTCCTGACACCCCACAATTAATTGCTTACCAAGAAGAGCCTGCTAACCAGTAGAAAATAACCAGTCACAAAATAGCTGATAAACCGCAATTTGTCATCTATCTTTCAATAGAAGCAATCAGACACTGCTTTAGTTGGATAATATCAATAATCTCAAAAATCTTCCCCCCTTCCCCTTCAAACTCGTCAAAGGTAACGGTCATGTCAACTGCACAGATAACAAGCCCCAATTCCAATAATGGTTATGCCAAACAGTTACTTAGAACCTTAGTGGCAGTCAAAAAAGGGGACTTTTCAGTTCGGATGCCCATAGACCAGACCGGTCTAGCGGGGAAAATTGCTGACGAACTTAACGAAATTATCGAACTCAATGAGAGAATGGCGGCCGAACTCGATCGCATCGGCACAGTTGTCGGTAAAGAAGGCAAAATCGCCCAGCGGGCCACCATCGGCAGCGCCGAGGGGTCATGGGCAGCTAGCGTCAACTCTGTCAATACCCTAATTACAGATTTAGTGCAACCAACCTCTGAAACCGCCAGAGTAATTCGCGCCGTAGCAAAAGGAGATTTATCGCAAACCATCGCCCTAGAAATAGAAGACAGACCCCTCAAAGGAGAATTCCTCCAAACAGCGCAAATTGTTAACACAATGGTAGACCAGTTGAGCTCCTTTGCGTCGGAAGTAACGCGGGTAGCTAGGGAAGTGGGAACCGAAGGGAAATTAGGCGTGCAAGCTGAAGTTAAAGGAGTTGCCGGAACCTGGAAAGATTTAACGGATTCAGTTAACTCGATGGCCGGGAATTTAACAGCCCAAGTCCGCAACATTGCTGACGTGACAACCGCTGTGGCAAATGGCGATTTATCCAAGAAAATTACAGTAGATGTTAAAGGGGAAATTCTCGAACTGAAAAACACGATTAACATCATGGTGGATCAGTTGAGTTCCTTCGCATCGGAAGTAACACGGGTGGCGAGGGAAGTAGGAACAGAAGGGAAATTAGGGGTGCAAGCTGAAGTGCGGGGAGTTGCAGGAACCTGGAAAGATTTAACGGATTCAGTTAACTCAATGGCCGGCAATCTTACCGCACAAGTACGGAACATTGCGGAAGTGACGACGGCTGTGGCAAATGGTGACTTATCTAAAAAAATTACAGTAGATGTTAAAGGTGAAATTCTGGAGTTAAAAAACACGATTAACATCATGGTGGATCAGTTAAATTCCTTCGCATCTGAAGTAACGCGGGTGGCGAGAGAAGTAGGTTCCGAAGGCAAACTCGGCGGTCAAGCAGAAGTTAAAGGAGTTGCCGGAACTTGGAAGGATTTAACGGATAGCGTTAACTTCATGGCAGGCAGTTTGACAGCACAAGTGCGGAACATCGCTGAAGTAACAACCGCTGTGGCAAAGGGCGATTTATCAAAGAAAATTACCGTAGATGTTAAAGGGGAAATTCTCGAACTCAAAAACACCGTCAACACGATGGTTGACCAGTTAAATTCCTTCGCATCTGAAGTAACCAGGGTGGCTAGGGAAGTGGGAACCGAAGGGAAATTAGGCGTACAAGCAGAAGTGCAGGAAGTTGCAGGAACTTGGAAAGATTTAACGGATTCAGTTAACTCAATGGCCGGCAATTTAACAGCACAAGTCCGCAACATTGCTGAGGTGACGACGGCTGTTGCTAACGGTGACTTATCTAAAAAAATTACGGTACAGGTTAAAGGCGAAATTTTAGAACTGAAAAACACCATTAACGTGATGGTGGATCAGCTTAATTCCTTCGCATCTGAAGTAACCAGGGTTGCGAGAGAAGTGGGTTCGGAAGGTAAACTGGGCGGTCAAGCAGATGTCCGAGGCGTAGCAGGAACTTGGAAGGATTTAACGGATTCAGTTAATTTTATGGCGGGTAGTTTGACCGAACAAGTAAGGAATATTGCTGCTGTTACAACGGCTGTGGCAAATGGCGACTTGTCGAAGAAAATTACTGTTGATGTTAAAGGTGAAATTCTGGAGTTAAAAAACACCGTCAACACGATGGTGGATCAATTAAATTCCTTCGCTTCGGAAGTAACCAGGGTTGCTAGGGAAGTGGGAACCGAAGGGAAATTAGGCGTGCAAGCTGAAGTTAAAGGAGTTGCCGGAACCTGGAAAGATTTAACGGATTCAGTTAACTCGATGGCGGGGAATTTAACAGCCCAAGTCCGTAACATTGCGGAAGTGACAACGGCTGTGGCAAATGGCGACTTGTCTAAAAAAATTACTGTAGATGTGAAAGGGGAAATTCTCGAACTGAAAAACACGATTAACATCATGGTGGATCAGTTGAGTTCCTTCGCATCGGAAGTAACCAGAGTTGCTAGGGAAGTGGGAACGGAAGGTAAATTAGGTGTGCAAGCTTATGTGCGGGGTGTAGGGGGAACTTGGAAAGATTTAACTGATAATGTTAACTTGATGGCGGGGAATTTGACGGCGCAGGTGCGGAATATTGCGGAAGTGACGAAAGCGGTGGCAAATGGCGATTTGTCTAAGAAAATTACCGTGGATGTCAAAGGCGAAATTCTTGAACTGAAAGACACTATTAACGTGATGGTGGATCAGCTTAATTCCTTCGCTTCTGAGGTGACGCGGGTGGCGCGGGAGGTGGGAACTGAGGGTAAATTGGGCGGTCAAGCTGACGTGAAAGGAGTTGCGGGAACTTGGAAAGATTTAACCGACAATGTAAACTCGATGGCGGGGAATTTAACAGCGCAAGTGCGGGGTATTGCTAAGGTTGTGACGGCGGTGGCGAATGGCGATTTGAAGCGCAAATTAATGCTGGAAGCTAAGGGAGAAATTGCGACTCTGGCAGATACGATTAACGAGATGATTGATACGCTGGCGACGTTTGCCGATCAAGTTACTACAGTGGCGCGGGAAGTGGGAATTGAAGGGAAATTGGGCGGCCAGGCCAAGGTTCCGGGTGCGGCGGGGACGTGGCGAGATTTGACGGATAATGTGAATGAATTGGCGGCGAATTTGACTACTCAACTGCGGGCGATCGCCGAAGTGGCAATTGCTGTTACCAGAGGCGATTTAACGAGGTCAATTTCCGTCGCCACTGAAGGAGAAGTTGCCATTGTTAAGGACAACATTAACCAGATGATTGCCAATCTCCGGGAGACCACGCAGAAGAATACTGAGCAAGATTGGCTGAAAACAAACCTTGCTAAGTTCACTCGAATGCTACAAGGTCAGCGGGATTTAGAAACTGTTTCTAAACTAATTCTCTCAGAATTGACGCCGCTGGTTTCTGCTCAGCATGGCGTATTCTTTATGATGGAAGCTGTGGAACACGATCCGTTTCTCAAACTGTTAAGTACCTACGCATACCGCGAACGCAAACAGTTAGGAAATAGATTCCATTTAGGCGAAGGTTTGGTAGGACAGTGCGCCCTGGAAAAGGAACGAATCCTGTTGACTGAGGTACCGGAAAACTACGTTAAAATTGGATCGGGACTGGGAGAATCTACGCCGTTGAATGTCGTGGTTTTACCCGTACTATTTGAGGGACAAGTGACGGCAGTAATCGAGTTAGCTTCGTTCCGCCGATTCAGCGAAATACACTTGACATTTCTCGACCAACTTACAGAAAGTATTGCCATTGTCTTAAATACAATTGCGGCGAGTATGCGGACGGAAGAGTTGCTGAAACAGTCGCAGTCTTTGGCAGAAGAGTTGCAAACTCAGCAAAAGGAACTAACGGAAACTAACAAGCGCCTCGAACAACAAGCGCAGTCGCTCCGCGCATCTGAGGAACTGTTGAAGAGTCAGCAGGAAGAGTTGCAACAAACGAATGAAGAATTAGAAGAACAAGCTGAATTGCTAGCGCTGCAAAATAAGGAAGTTGAGCGGAAAAACCGAGATATCGAACAGGCGAGGGGGTTGTTGGAAGAAAGAGCGGAACAGTTGGCTCTAACTTCTAAGTATAAGTCGGAGTTTCTGGCAAATATGTCTCACGAGTTGCGAACTCCGCTGAATTCGCTGTTGATTCTCGCTCGATTGCTTTCTGACAATACTGAAGGCAATTTGACTCTGAAGCAAGTTGAATACACGCGCACAATTTACTCGGCGGGCACAGATTTGTTAGGGCTGATTAATGACATCTTGGATCTCGCTAAGATTGAATCAGGCACGATGTCAGTGGAAATTGAGCAAGTGTTGTTTACGGACTTGCGAGATCATTTGGATCGAACTTTCCGCCAAATCGCCCAGGATAAGAAGTTGAGTTTTCAATTAGAGCTTGAGGCTGGGTTGCCAAAAGGTCTCTATACTGATGCTAAACGGCTGCAACAAGTTTTGAAGAATCTTCTCTCTAATGCGTTTAAGTTTACAGAACGGGGCGAGGTGAAATTGCGTGTCGAAGTAGCGCGGGCAGGGTGGAATTTAGAAATAGAAAGTTTAACGAGTTCCCCTACTGTTTTGGCTTTCTCGGTTAGCGATACGGGGATTGGGATTTCGGCTGAAAAACACAGGGTTATTTTTGAGGCTTTCCAACAAGCGGATGGTAGCACTAGCCGCAAATACGGGGGCACGGGTTTGGGTTTGTCAATTAGTAGAGAAATCGCTAATCTGTTAGGCGGAGAAATTAAATTGACAAGTCGCCCTGGTGAGGGTAGTAAGTTCACGCTTTATCTGCCGCAAACTTACCAAGAATCGCGAATAATGAAGGATACGGGATCGGGAATGGGCAAGCAAACGGCTCAATTGCCGCCTGCTATTTCTTCCGCAGTTCCTGCGCCGAATTTCCACTTGCCGATCGCCGCTTATCCATCACCTATTATCGCTGATGACCGAGAAAATATTGAGAGTGGCGATCGCGTGCTGTTGATTGTCGAGGATGATGTAAACTTCGCTCGAATTCTGTTGGATATGGCGCAGGAACAGGGTTTTAAAGGTTTGGTGGCTTTGCGGAGCGATATCGGTTTGGCGATGGCGCGAGAGTTCAAGCCAACTGCGATTATGCTGGATCTAAATTTGCCTGTGATGGATGGCTGGACAGTGCTCGATCGCTTGAAGCACGACCCAAGTACGCGCCACATTCCGGTTCACATTGTATCAGTTGAAGAAGGGCGGCAGCGCAGTTTGCAGTTAGGGGCGATCGCCTATTTGCAAAAACCTGTTAGCAGCGAAGCTTTGAGCAAAGCTTTGGCTGATATTAAGGGTTTTGTCGATCGGCGAGTCAAGAATCTGCTAGTCGTGGAAGACGACGAAACGCAGCGTCTGAGCATTGTGGATTTAATCGGCAATCACGATGTTTGTACCACGGCTGTGGGGAGTGGTGCAGAGGCGCTAGCAACTTTAAGATCGGGGCATTTTGACTGCGTTGTACTCGATTTGGGACTGCCAGATATGACTGGTTTTGAACTGATCGAGCAAATCAAGCAAGATGCAATTTTAAAAAGTCTGCCGATTATTATTTATACGGGCAAAGAGTTGACGAAAGCCGAAGAAACTCAACTCAAGCGCATGGCGGAAACAATCATTGTTAAAGATGTGCGATCGCCGGAACGTTTGTTAGATGAAACAGCTTTGTTTTTGCACCGAGTCCAAGCAAATTTGCCGGAACCGAAGCGCCAAATGCTAGAGCAATTGTATCAAACCGATTCGACGCTCTCGGGCAAAACAGTCTTGATTGTTGACGACGATATGCGGAATATTTTCGCCCTCACAAGTATGTTGGAGCGCCATAAAATGCAAATTGAGTATGCTGAGAATGGCAGAGAGGGCATTGCTAAATTGCAAAATACGCCTGACATAAATATTGTGTTGATGGACGTGATGATGCCAGAGATGGACGGTTACGAAACAATGCAAGCCATTCGTAAAATGCCTCAATTTGCTTCCTTGCCCATGATTGCTCTTACTGCGAAAGCTATGAAGGGCGATCGGGAAAAATGTATCGAAGCTGGTGCGTCTGACTATATTACCAAACCTGTTGATACGGAACAGTTGCTCTCGCTGCTGCGTGTCTGGCTTTATCGATAATGAAGTCAGTTGTCAGTTGGCAGTTGACTGTTGGCAGTTGTCAGTTGGCAGTTGTCAGTTGGCAGTTGGCAGTTGGCAGTTGTCAGTTGGCAGTTGTCAGTTGGCAGTTGGCAGTTGTCAGTTGGCAGTTGTCATTAGTCATTAGTCAACAGTCATTAGTCAGCAGTCAGCAGTTAACAGTGAACAGTCAACAGTCAACAGTGAACAGTGAACAGTTAACAGTCAACAGTCAACAGTGAACAGTCAACAGTGAACAGTCAACAATGCCCAATAACCAATTACCAATTACAAATGTCCGAAAGCCATGAACTTGAAACAATCGAAATTCAACTCTTACTAGAGGGAATGTTTCGCTATTACGGATTTGATTTTCGCAATTATGCTCTTGCCTCTCTCAAGCGCCGTATTTGGAACACTATTCGCTCGGAACGGCTCACCACTGTGTCTGCACTTCAGGAAAAGGTACTTCACAATCCTGCTTACCTAGACCGTTTACTGCTGGATATTTCTGTCAATGTAACGGCGATGTTTCGCGATCCCAGCTTTTACATTAGTTTCAGAAATAAAGTGGTGCCGCTGCTGCGTACTTATCCTTTTATTCGGATTTGGCACGCTGGATGTTCAACGGGAGAAGAAGTCTATTCTATGGCAATCTTGCTGCAAGAAGAAGGACTGTATGACCGTTGTCGGATTTACGCTACGGACATGAATGAATTAGTTTTGAAAACAGCCAAAACTGGGATATTCCCGCTGAAGCAAATGCAAGAATATACGCAACTCTACCACCAAGCGGGGGGCACGAAAGCGTTTTCTGAGTATTACACTGCTGCCTATGAAAATGCTATTTTTCGGTCTTCACTTAAAGATAATATTGTCTTTGCTCACCACAACCTAGCAACGGATAATTCTTTTAATGAATTTAATGTTATTTTATGCCGTAATGTGATGATTTATTTCAATTCACACCTCCAAGAGCGGGTACACAAGCTTTTTTATGAGAGCCTGGGAATGTTTGGGGTTTTAGGACTAGGACATCAGGAGTCTCTGACTTTTACACCTTATGAAAAATACTATGAACCAATTGAAAGTAGTGATAAAATCTACCGAAGAGTTAAATAAAAAAAATTTTGAAATAGTGGTTGTTGGCACGTCTTTGGGAGGGCTAGAGGCTCTGACTGTGCTGCTGGCAAATCTGCCACCAACCTTTCCTTTGCCTGTAGTTATTGTCCAACACCGCCATAAGAGTTCTCAGAATAGGCTTACTTATTTTTTACAAAAGCAAAGCTCTCTCCAAATCACAGAGGCAGAAGACAAAGAGCCGATCGCACCGGGACGGGTTTACTTGGCTCCTGCTGACTATCACTTGCTAATAGAATCGCCCTCTGAGGAGGAGTTTAGCCTGCATGAAAACGACTTTACAGAATGGGGGGGCGTGGCAGTGGAGTCAACCCATAATTCAAAATCCCCAATCCCCAATGGCGGAGCTCCTACATTTGCACTATCAACTGAGGGCCCTGTCTCCTACGCGCGGCCCTCAATCGATGTGCTGTTTGAGTCTGCTGCGGATGCCTTTGGGGAGAAAGCGATCGGCATAATTTTAACGGGAGCTAATTCGGATGGCAGTAAAGGGCTGGCAAAAATTAAAGCTGAGGGAGGATTGACATTTGTGGAGGAACCGGCTTCGGCCCTATGCGCGACCATGCCAGCGTCGGCGATCGCAAATGTTGAAGTAGACTGGATTTTACCCCTCTCTAAAATCGCTCCCTGTTTAGTCAACTTGCTAAGAATTAAAGATTAAAAAATTTATGAATCTGCAGTCCCCCCATCGAGTAAATGTCCTTTTAGTTGACGATCGCCCAGAAAATTTGGTAGCTCTAGAAGCTATCCTCAACAGCCCCTCTTATCATCTAGTACAAGCTAATTCGGGCGCGGAGGCTCTGAGATGTCTGCTTAATGAAGATTTTGCGGTAATTTTGCTTGATGTGCAGATGCCGGGAATGGATGGATTTGAGACAGCAACATTGATTCGCTCTAGAGATCGATCGCGATCGACTCCGATTATTTTTATCACAGCATTCAGCAGTAATGACACCCACGTGTTTAAAGGTTATTCTCTGGGTGCGGTGGATTACCTGTTCAAACCCTTAGAACCGGAAATATTGACCTCGAAGGTGCAGGTATTTGTGGAATTGTTCCAAAAAACAGTCGAGGTGAAACAGCAAGCAACACAGTTAGCTGCGGTTAATAGTGAACTAAGTAAAAGTGAAGAGCGGTTTCGCACTTTGTGTGCTTGTTCACCACTGGGAATTTACTTAGCTGACGTTGAAGGCCGCTGTACTTACACCAATCCCCGTTGTCAAGCGATTTGCGGGTTAACTTTGGAGGAAAGTTTGGTAGAGGTTTGGCAGCGGGAAGTTCATCCAGAAGATCGCGATCGCGTAGTAGCAGATTGGTTAGCTTGGATTAAAGAAAGCCAGGAATATTCTAACGAGTTTCGATTAGCTGGGAGCGAAAATGTGCGTTGGATTCACGTGCAGTCGTCGCCAATGTTTTCGGATTTGGGAAAACTGATCGGTCACGTGGGCACGGTTAGAGATGTCACAGACCGCAAGCAAGCAGAGGAAGAACGCGGCCGACTAATCCGCGAACAAGTGGCGCGGCAAGAAGCGGAAAGAGCTAACCAGATGAAGGATGAATTTCTCGCTATTCTCTCTCACGAGCTCCGTACTCCTTTAAATGCAATTCTCGGCTGGTCTAGGCTGCTTCGTACCAAAACATTTGACCACGACACTATTGAGAAAGCCCTAGAAACAATTGAGCGCAATGCTAAATCTCAAGCTCAACTCATCGAAGATATTTTAGATGTTTCGCGGATTCTGCGGGGGAAACTAAATTTAAATATGCATCCGATTCGGTTGGAATCTGCGATCAAGCTGGCAATAGATTCTTTGCAGCCGCTGACTGAGGAAAAATCAATAGTCATAGAATTAACGTGCAGTCCCAATGTAGGTGAAGTTATCGGCGATTTCGATCGCTTGCAGCAAATTGTGTGGAATTTGCTGTCAAATGCGATTAAGTTTAGTCCGCAAGATGGTAAAGTACAGGTGCGGTTAGAGTCAGTTGGCGATGAGGCTCAAATTCAGATAATTGATAGCGGCATTGGTATCGCTCCTGATTTTTTGCCTTATGTTTTCGATCGCTTCCGCCAAGCTGATAGCAGCACAACTAGGTCTTACGGGGGTTTGGGACTGGGATTGGCGATCGTCCGTCACTTGGTGGAACAGCACGGCGGTAAGGTGTATGCAGAGAATAATCCGGGCGAGGGTGCGAAATTTACGGTGGCTTTACCTGTTGTACAGAGGAAGACCCAAGGTGCAGGGGATGCTTGGTCGCCCCTCAATGACGCGACAGAGGTTCTCCCCACTCTGGCTAATTTGCAATTGCTGGTGGTGGATGATGACGATGACACGCGGGAGTTTTTGATTGCTTTACTCGAGGATCAGGGAGCTATTGTGCGATCGGCATCATCGGTGGCCGGGGCTCTAGCTGCACTGGAGAGTTATTGGCCGGATGTGCTGCTGAGCGACATTGGAATGCCGCAAGCAGACGGCTATGAGTTGATGGCGCGGGTGAGAGAAATGGAAGTGCTCAGGGGTGGAAAGATGCCTGCGATCGCTCTGACTGCCTACGCCAGAGAGGAAGAGCGCAAGCAAGCGCTGGAAGCTGGTTTCCAGATGCACTTATCTAAACCAGTTGACATAAATAAGTTAATTGCCGCAATTGCTAACCTCACAGGAATCCTCGGAAATCCCGATCCAACTCACATCTTGCACGATGCTCAAGAACAGGCAAGATGCCTGTTCCACAAAGATTAGATTTTATTGTGGGGAGTACGGGTTGGGCAGGAGAGCCCGTCCGTGAAGGCTGATTGACAATAGTGCTATTCGGTGATTTCCAAGGGAATCGGCGGTTAAAACCGCTTTGTTGACCCCCAATCCCGTGCTGATTACTGAGAAAAATATTAAGCTAGCTAAAAGGAAACGCGATCGACAGTTCGGAACAAGACACCCGTTTTTCCACAAAAAACTGGATATTTGCCGTTTTTTTGCTTCAACCTGCCGTCAAAGTACAAAATTACCCGCCAATCAATACATGAATATTTTTAGCAGTCTGCTTTCTAGCCCAACTCAAGCACCCCAAGTCAAAAAACAGCGTCGAGGCATTGAAATTAAGTCGGAACGCGAAATCGAAATTATGCGGCAAGCAGCAAAAATCGTTGCAACGGTACTCAAAGAAATTTCCCAAATGGTGAAACCGGGAATGACTACTGCTGATTTGGATGCTTATGCCGAAAAACGTATCCGTGCTATGGGGGCAACTCCGAGTTTTAAAGGCTATCACGGTTTTCCTGGATCGATTTGCTCTAGCATTAATAACGAAGTTGTTCACGGCATCCCCAGTCCCAAAAAAGTAATTCGGGCAGGAGATGTTCTCAAGGTAGATACTGGGGCATATTATCAAGGTTTTCACGGCGATTCTTGCATCACGATCGCAGTTGTGGAAGTGACTCCCGAATCGGCAAAATTAATCCGAGTCGCAGAAGAAGCTCTCTACAAAGGCATCGAACAAGTGAAGGCGGGAGCCTATTTGCTCGATCTGGCGGGTGCGATCGAAGATCATGTCAAAAGCAACGGTTTTAACATCGTTGAGGAGTTTACCGGCCACGGTGTCGGGCGAAATTTGCACGAGGAACCGTCTGTTTTCAATTTCCGCACGCGGGAAATGCCGAACGTGAAATTGCGAGCGGGCATGACATTGGCGATCGAACCAATTCTGAATGCCGGTTCTAAGTACACTCGGACGCTTTCTGACAAGTGGACTGCTGTAACGGTTGACAATGCTATGTCGGCTCAGTTTGAGCATACTGTGTTGGTGACAGAAACTGGCTATGAAATTTTGACCGATCGTTCAAAAGTTTAAGTGGAAGGGTTCAATAATAATTTTGAGTTTTGAGTTTTGAGTTTTGAATTAAAGATTTAACAACTTTTTAATCGTTAGCTCAAAACCTAACTCAAAACTCTTGAGTTAAACAACAATTTTTTAACTTCTTTCGAGGGATAGAGTGACAAGAAGAGTTAAATTCGGCTAAATTAAAAAATAGTGGTAAAGCGTAAGGGTAACAACTATGTCAGCACGATTATTATTGGTAGATGATGAACCGGGCTTGCGGGAAGCAGTACAAGCTTATTTGGAAGATAGCGATTTTGCGGTTGAGGTTGCCAGTAATGCTCGAGATGGGTGGGAACTCTTGCAGCAGACTAATCCCGATTTGGTGATTTCAGACATTATGATGCCCCAGGTGGACGGTTATCAATTTCTCAAGCAAGTGCGGGAAGATCCTCGCTATAAGGCTTTGCCTGTGGTGTTCTTGACGGCTAAGGGGATGACGAGCGATCGCATTCAAGGCTATCAAGCAGGCTGCGATGCTTATCTTTCTAAGCCCTTCGATCCCGACGAGTTAGTAGCAATAGTAACCAATTTGCTGGCCCGTCGCGCGGCTGCTAAGGAGACAAGCGAAAATCCTGAAAGTCCAGATATTGCTGCTTTGACAAGCCAAATGGCGAGAATTGAGTCTTTGCTGAGTGGGCGGAGTTCGATCGCCCAAAGTCCTTCGCCGATTAAAATTGATTTGACTCCGCGAGAACAAAGTGTTTTGGATTTGGTTGCTCAAGGTTTGATGAATAAAGAAATTGCCCGCCGCTTGGAAACTAGCGTGCGTAATGTGGAAAAGTACGTCAGCCGTTTGTTTAGCAAGACGGGTACTAACAGCCGTACTGAGTTGGTTCGCTTCGCTCTCGAACACGGCTTGACGAAATAGGGGCCCTCTCGACTTGGCTGGAGGCTCTCCCTCGGCCATCGGCGTTACCAGGTTCTTCCTGGTAACGATAATTATGCAAAAAATTAGAAATGTTAAGATATAAGTATTGACAGCTATCCGGTGGCTGTGGTATGTCACATCAGCTTGCTGGTGGCAGCGCGGGAGTGCGAAAACTGGTGTGCGAAAACTGGTGTGCGAAAACTGGTGTGCGATCGAACTTTTCACCCACTTTGCTTTGAGTCTGAGATGAACACTCGCAAAGGCTGGGGAATTACTTAACGGGAAAACCTGACTGTTTAAGAGTTTTCACGTAGTAAATACAAAGGCCAACACTTGACCGGATATGCTCCGTTAAGCAAACTTGCCACGAAAAGTCACAGATCAGGTTATATCCTATGGAAAAGCAAGCCACTATTAATTACAGTTCTGGATGCACTCCGACAAAGAAACCGGGTTTTTTACCGAATTTACGGTGTGTAACAAAGTATTTCGTAAAAAAACCCGGTTTCTGGGCCCCCATGCTAAAAGTTTACACCCTAGTTCAAGCTCTCAGATTCATCTGTGGAGTCAATCTAAAATCTAAAATCTAAAATCTAAAATCGACTCACAGCGCTCTAAAGTAGCCGCAGATGTTGAATGTATAGCAGCACCAAAGTTTAGTTTATACCAGGAGGATACCATGAGGAAAATCACGGCGCGACAAACAATAAGTGCCATAGTAGCACTGCCGATCGTACTAATAGCCAATACAAATCAAGCTTTGGCCGCTGATACCAGTCAGAAAATAGATCCAATTAAGAAAGTTTCGGATTTTGGCGATGAGCTAGATTTTGATATTGGGCCACCAACAACAATCAGCATTGAAGAAAGCGAGGATTGGGATGAACCTGATTTTACAGCTACTTTAGATATGGAGATTAGTAAATTTATGACAAATAATCTTCAAGCTGTAATTGATGAGCCGCCGCCGATAGTTTATCTCAGTGCGGCCAGGGGCCAGTCAACCCGGGAATGCCGGATTTCTGGGATATGCGAATAACTAAATCGGATTGGTGCGATTTGGGCGATGGCTGGGAGTCCCGCAAACAAAGACTCATTTGCTGGGTAGAATTTGAGCAATTATCAAGATTTCAGTAAAATTCGGTTGATTTTGCTGGGAATATGCGAATAACAGAGTATGTATTTTTTGGGGTATGCTTTAATTGCGATCGGCTAAAATAATAAGTATGCAGGCTGAAATAAACTTAACTTATTGATAGTTCCCAGTGATGGGAAATCGCCTAAAATGGCAAAATTAAAATTAATCATGTGATTGTTCGCTCTGATTTGCAAACGTAAAAACTGGTAAAAGTAAACTTAGAGAAACCGCCAAAACGGTTAGGAAGTTCTTAATTGCACTTTCCCCTGCAATCGATTCCTTCCATCCGTTACACCCGTTACATCCGTTACATCCGTTAAATAATCCGTTGCCGAACTTCCATCCGTTACATCCGTTACATCCGTTACATCCGTTAAATAATCCGTTGCCGAACTTCCATCCGTTACATCCGTTACATCCGTTACATCCGTTACATCCGTTACATCCGTTAAATAATCCGTTGCCGAACTTCCTTTTTTCGGCAGTTGACAGCATCTATCCTGAGAAACTTTTTCAAATATTAATTATGATTAATTCGCACTGCCAGCAAGACACCGCAGCACAGCAAAACAAAAGTTCGCTGCAAACTCTCTCCCGCGCTCTGAGAATGTCTCAGGGGCAATTTTCGCTGATTTTGGTACGGTGCAATTACAGCGCTATGAGAGAAAAAATTGTACGGCAATTGCGGGAGGAGTCTGATATCGAGATTAGAGAAATTGTCCTCCCGCCATCTGTTAAAACTCTTTACACGACGATAGAAACCAAACTTTCCTGCAGCCATCCGGCAGCTTTAATGGTGTTTGGCTTGGAATCGGTAAGTGCGATCGATCGACTGCTGACTTCTACCAACTACGTGAGGGAAGAATTTCGGAATAATTTTCCCTTTCCGGTGGTGCTGTGGGTGACAGACAAAATCTTAAAAAAACTGATTCGGTTAGTAACAGATATCGAGACTTGGACGACCACTGTTGAATTTGTGCTCGGCCCAGACGACTTGGTGGATTTCCTGGGTAAAAGTGCCGATCGCATTTTTTCCCACATTTTAGAAAGTGGCAATTGGCGTTTAACTAATTCTGCCATTCTCGGAGCCAATTCTTTGAGTGAACTAGAGTCGGCTAGCCAAGACTTGCAAACTTGCAACATGAGGTTAGAACCAGCTATTGAAGCGAGTTTGCAATTTATTCGCGGTAGGCACGAATATGCTTGTCACCGCATCCCAGCAGCTATTGAATTGTATCAAAAAAGTCTCAATTTTTGGAAGCATCAAGTAGCATTTATTGGGCCAAAAACACAATTTAGCGATTTGTTATTTACCGTTCACCCTGCACCGGTGTTAGAGGGAATTCTGCTATTCCACATCGGTCTTTGCTACCGCTTCCAAGCAGAAAAACACCGCAGTGGCAATCGTCCTTACTGGACGGAAGCTAAGAATTATTTTCAGGAATGTATTGATGTTTTAGAACGCGCGGGGCGGCCGGATGCCGTTGGTATATTCATCAATCAACTTGGCGAAGTATTGCAGCATTTAGAAGATTGGGATGCACTCTGGAATTTAGCTATCAAAGCTCGGAGGTTACATGAAAATATGGAAAATTCAGCAGTTAATTTGGCTCAAGATTACGGCTTTTTGGCTAGAGTAGCCTTAGAGCAAAAGAACTGGCAAGGGGCGAAAGAATGGGCTTTAGTGGCTCTAGAGGTTCTCAACTCAAATTTAGAAGTGACGGGACAGGGAACCCCTGTAAAGTCGCAGCATTTAGGCTTGTATCTGTTAATTTTAGCAGAGGCCCAGAGTCAGTTGGGTGAGGTGCAGGAGGCGATCGCGCATTTAGAGCTTGCTCGCTCGGAAACCGAAGCGTGCTACAATCCGCAACTGTATTTGCGGGTTTTAGAAATGCTGCGATCGCTCTATTTTCAGCGGGGAGAATATCTCGAAGCATTTCAAATTAAGCAAGATTATCGAGCGGTGGAACACACGTATCGGTTCCGAGCTTTTATTGGAGCCGGAAAGTTGCAGCCGCACAGAGAAGCGGTTAATTCCGTCGCCGAAACTGTTGCCGACGCTGCTACTATTGCTGACGAAATTACTGCTTCCGGCAGAGAACAAGACCTCAACCGCTTGATATATAGGATGAACAATACCCCAGACAAACTGACAGTAATTTACGGTCAGTCTGGAGTTGGCAAAAGTTCAATTGTCACCGGAGGATTAGTACCGGCTCTCAAACAAAAAAAAATAGAAAGGCGGACTGTTTTGCCGATTGTGCTGCAAGTTTACAACAACTGGCCGCGGGAATTGACCAGACAGTTATCTGCTGGGAAAGCTGAAATATTCGAGCCGGAACTTTCCGAAGCAGTACCGGAAACTGCTCCGGTAGATTTTCCAGTAGAAGCAGGCCCAGTTCAAGAAAATCTTATTTCGGGATTTAACGACGACTTGGCTGGGAATAATGAGGAGAGAAGGGAGCAGTCACAGCCAGTAGAATTAATTAGAGAACCACAGGCGAACGAATACGAAAAAATTATCAAGGAGCTGCAAATAAATTCAGAACATCTAGTGACGGTTCTGATATTTGACCAATTTGAAGAATTCTTTTTCGTGTGGAAAGAGCCAGCCCAAAGGCAGAGATTTTTTGATTTTTTGCGGGACTGCTTAAAAATCAAATATTTAAAAGTCGTCCTGTGTTTGCGGGAAGATTACCTGCACTATTTGCTGGACTTTTCCCGACCCAAAAACCAGACAGGATTCGTTAACAATGATATTTTAGAGGACATTCTCAGCAAAAACATTCTGTTTTATTTGGGCAATTTTTCGCTGGTCGATGCGCGATCGGTAATTCGCACTTTAACTGAGCGAGCGCAGTTTTACTTAGAACCGGAGCTGATCGAAGAATTAGTCAATGATTTAGCTGGAGAATTGGGAGAAGTTCGCCCGATCGAACTACAACTTGTCGGCGCTCAACTGCAACAAGAGGACATTAGAACTTTAGCTCAATATCAGGAACTTGGCAACAATCCGCAACAAAAATTAGTCGAAAGGTTTCTCGAAGAAGTCATCAAAGATTGCGGTCCAGAAAATGAAGTAGCGGCGCGCCGAGTTTTGTATTTGCTGACAGATGAAGATGAGATTCGTCCCCTAAAAACCCGCGCCGAATTAGCCTCTAATTTAGCGACATTTGCCGAAGCTGACAAATTAGATTTAGTCTTAGAACTGTTAGTAAACTCTGGTTTAGTTTTTCGGTGGACGGAACTGCCGGCCGAGCTTTACCAGCTCGTTCACGACTATTTAGTTACCTTCATCCGCCAGCAGCAGGCATTAGATAAAAAAGCCGAATTTGAGGAACTGCGAAAGCAAAACCAAATTAACCGAGATGAAATTGAACAAATTCGCAAAGACAGAGAGCAAGATGCTTTGCTGTCGGAAGCTAGAGAGAAACAGCACGAAGCGGAAGCTCAACTTTACCAATCTCGGAGATGGCAATTGCGGGCGGCGGTTCTAGGAGTGCTTGTACTCGCAGGTGTTTCGGGGATGGCATTCGAGCAAGCAAAATTAGCAGAAAGCGCGCGGCAAGAAGCAGAAAGAAGTCGGACTGACGCCCTAAATTCGGCCTCGGAATCTTTAGTGATTTCTAATGAAAAAAATCAATTAGGAGTGTTGGAAAATAGTATCAAAATTGGTCGTGATTCTCTTAAAAGTACAGCGCTGCCTGTGGACACTAAAACTCAAATTGCTGAAAGACTCCGACAAGCAGTTTCCGGGGTGCAAGAACGCAACCGTTTCGAGCAGCATAGCAAGTTTGTTTTGGATGTGAGTGTCAGTCCCGACGGCAATTCAGTTGCTTCGGCAAGTGCTGACAAAACTGTTAAATTGTGGAGCAAAGAAGGTAAGTTATTAAAAACTTTCAATCACCCGGATAGCGTGACGAGTGTTAGTTTTAGTCCCGATGGGAAAACGATCGCTACTGGTTGTGCCGATCGTACAATTAGAATTTGGCAAGTAAATAACGACAAAAGTGCGATCGTAATTTTATCCGGCCACCGCGATATCGTCACCAGCGTCAGTTTCAGTCCAGACGGCAAAACCCTAGCTTCCGCCAGTCACGACAACACCGTCAAAATCTGGAACCTTGCGAACAAAAAATTGCTGCAAACCTTAACCGGACACAAAGACTGGGTACTCAGCGTCACTTTCAGTCCCGACGGCCAAACAATTGCCTCAGCAAGTGTTGACAAAACTGTCAAACTTTGGAACCGAGAAAGTAAAACCCAGAAATTTAGAATTAATCCCAAAACATTAACCAAACATTCTGACATTGTTTACAGCATTAAGTTCAGTCCAAACAGTCAAGAACTCGTCTCGGCAAGTGCCGACACCACAGCCAAAGTTTGGAACCGAAACGGTGAGGAAATCAGAACTCTCAAAGGACACAACGATGAAGTTGTCAGCGCGAGTTTCAGTCGCGACGGCAAACAAATTGTCACCGGCAGTGCAGACGATACGGTAAAAATTTGGAGTCGCAGCGGCACTTTGCTCAACACTTTTCGAGGACATCAAGACGACGTGAGGGCCGTAAGTTTCAGCGGCGACGGCACTATTGCTTCCGCAAGTAAGGACAAAATAGTGAAAATTTGGAAACCGGACAGCACTCCGCTGAATAAGATTTTATCGGGACACGGAGACTGGGTTTACAAAGTCAGTTTTAGTGCTGACAGTAAAACAATTGCCTCTGCTAGCGGCGACAAAACCGTGAGACTTTGGCGGGCTGACGGCAGTTTATTCAAAACCTTAGAAGGTCACAAAGATTCTGTTACTTGGGTTAGCATTTCGCCTGATGATAAAACTGTTGCTTCTGCCAGCGATGACCAAACCGTGAAAGTCTGGAGTTTAAACGGCAAACTGTTAGATACTCTCAGCCACAGCGGCATTGTTAAAAGCGTGAGTTTTAGTCCAGACGGAAAGATAATTGCCGCCGCTAGTGCGGATCGCAAATTGTACCTCTGGCGCTGGAACGGTTCTAAAGCAACTTTGTTTGCAAAACTCGATCACAGCAATCCAGTAATTAGCGTTAGCTTCAGTCCCGACGGCAAAACTATTGCTACTGCTACCGCTGCTGAGGACAAGGCAAGCGGGAAGAAAAAGGCTTTTGAAATTACCGGAGAAAAGAGAGTTTACCTGTGGCAATTTAACGGTTCGTCGGCGAAGATTATGAAAACTCTCGACCACGAGGACAGCGTTAAAAATGTGAGTTTTAGTCCAGACGGCAAGACTATTGCTGCTGCTTGCGCTGACAAAAAAGTTTACTTGTGGGAGTTTGATGGAAAGGTGGCGAATTTAACTGAAAAACTCGACCACAGCGATACTGTAGAAAGCGTGAGTTTTAGTCCCGACGGCAAGTTGATTGCGGCGGCGAGTGGGGGAAATACTGTTAAGCTGTGGGATTTTGGCGGCAAGAAGGCTATTCTATCTAAGACTTTGGAATCGAGCGATCGCGTGTTGAGCGTTACTTTTAGTTCGGACAGCAAAACTCTGGCTTTTGCTAGCAGGGATAGAAGTGTAATTTTGTGGCCTGTGGAGAATTTGCAACTGAATAATATCATTGCTCGCAGTTGCGAATGGTTGGGAGATTATTTGCAGAATGACCCGAATGTTGCTGAGGGCGATCGACTGCTTTGTCTTGGATTTGGGAAGCAGGCTTTAAATAAGGGGAAGCGGTGAAATTGACAGCGGTAAGTTGCGGGCTCCACACCCTACATAATTATATTTTGCTAATTCTCATCAACATAATTTTATGGAAAAATTCTGTATATGTCTCGGCGGTGCGCTACTCGCTGACAAATTAAAGTTTTTGTCGGTGCATCAAGTGTGAGTCCAATACGGTAGTCACCAACACGAATTTTATATTTATAGCAATCCTAAATCAGTTGTACAAATATGTAGGGGTAGTGCTACCCCTACTCCCCGTGCCTACCCCCCACGGATCGGGGCAACCACGGGGGGTTTGCCCCTACAACAATTACACAATTCATTTAGAATCGCTATATCTGGATAACCTTTCATTTTTTCCAGATATCCTAATGCAAAGGGATTGTCGGATTCTAAGAATTGAAAAACTATAGGTTCTATCCTACTTCTAATTTCAGCAGGTAAAGCAGCTAGTTCTTTGAGGAACCGATTTGTATATTCAACTTGCCACATTATTTTGTTTGATTGAGTTATAATACTTTAGTGCTTGTTCTTTTGATAATATCTCATCACCTTCAGTTTCTTCTATAAGTTTAGCCAGACCATAGTTTTCCAAAATCTCCTCGATTTTCTCAAATTGTTCAAGGGGGATTTGAACAGCAATCGGCTGCTGATTTTCGTCGATTACATAACTTTTATGTAGTTCTAGCATTGTGTAGTGTTTATATCTGAGTATATAAATTATTATAATAGATACATTTTTTTTGTCAAGAGGCCATCGCGTCTGCCTGTCGAGTTGCTCAACCGATAGGTTAAACAAATCTATCTACTGGCTAATTGTGTTGGCAGTAAAATTGCGCTAAAATTCGAGTGACAAGCTTAACCTTTTTGGCAATTCCCCACCGAATTAACCAGCAATCAAAACCCGAGGTAAACCACATGGATGTCAACTCCCAAAATGTCCAACCAATCCCGCCATTCAACGAGACAAACGAGGATACACCAGAGATAGGTGGCGGTTTACCCGTAATTGAATATTGGGCAAAACATACATTGTCCCCGGAAGGGCCGAAACTTTGGAAAACTTTGCTGCACAAAAGTGCTTGTTTGTCCTGTTCTTGGGGCACTGGCGGGCAGAAAGGAGGTTTTACAAATGAAGATGGCGAAAAACTTCAGCGGTGCATGAAAAGCGTCGAAGCAATCTCCGCTGAAATCAAGCCGGCTATCTCAACTCAATTTTTTGAACAGCAGAGTATTGCACAACTTCAGCAATTAACTTCAATGGAAGCCGATAGGTTGGGAAGGCTGAGTTTTCCGATGATTTTGCGGGCTGGTTCATCTCATTACGATCGCATTTCTTGGGAAGAAGTTTATCAAATTGCCGAAGCTGCCTTTCGCAAAACCCCCGAACGAGTGGCATCTTACAGTTCTGGTCGCTCTTCCAACGAAGCGGCTTTTCTGTTGCAATTGATGATGCGGGCGATGGGTTCTAATAACTTAGCAGATTGTTCCGATCTGTGCCACGCTCCCTCGACAATCGGGTTAAGCGAAATGTTTGCCACCCGCACCTCGGTAGTGAGTCTAGAAAACTTGAAGGAAGCAGATTGCGTCGTGCTCGCGGGGAGCAATTCTTCCTACAACCATCCCCGCTTGATGAACGAATTGATTAAAATTCGCGACAAAGGCGGTAAAATAATTGTAATCAATCCGGTGATGGAAATCGGGTTAGTCAAGTTTGGTTCTCCCGCATTTCCCGTCAAGTCGCTCATCCCCGGTTCCGATATTTCGTCGCTATACTTGCAACCAATTCCGGGCAGCGATACGGCGCTATTTGTCGGCATTCAAAAGTCTTTAATCGAACAAGGTTTGCTGGACGAAAGCTATTTGCAAGCTCATACAGAAAGCTGGGAAGCTGTAGTACAGCACGCCCGCGAAACCGATTGGGAAACTATTACTAAAACCTGCGGAGTTTCCCAAGTAGAAATTGAGGCTGCAGCCAGAATTATTGGCACGTCCCAGCGAGTAGTCTTTGGTTGGGCGATGGGAATTACCCAACAGAATAACGGTGTAGATAACGTTTTCAGCATTGCCAATACTGCCTTAATGACAGGAAATGTCGGCAAAGAAGGGGCGGGATTAATGCCCGTGAGAGGACACTCAAACGTCCAAGGATTCGGCTCTATGGGCGTCACTGTGAAGCTAAAAAAAGAAATTCAACAAGCTTTAGAAAAGTTATTGAATCGTCCCCTCAGTCCTGTTAAGGGCTACGACACTCGATCGCTCATTGAAGCAGCAGATGCAGGCAAAGTCGATACGCTGATCTGTCTGGGCGGTAATTTGTATGGGGCGAATCCAGATTCAACTCAGGCAAAACGGGCTTTAAGCAATGTTGAAACCGTTATCTACCTCGCAACCAAACCGAATTTAGGGCATTTTCACGGATTGGCAAAGCACAATACAATTGTGATCCCCGTCCTGAATCGCTTTGAAAACCCCCACAAAACAACAGTGGAATCTGGGAATAACTTTGTGCGTTTAAATGATGAGGGCGAAACTCATCTCCAGAATTCGGATTTGATTCCTGAAGTGTATTTTTTGACGGAATTAGCCAGCCGGATTCACGGCGATTTTCCTGTTGATTGGCGCAAACTTCAAGACACAAAATACGTTCGCCAATTGATTGCTAAAACTATTCCGGGCTATGAAAAGATGGCGACAATTGATGAAACACAAGAGGAATTTACCATCAGCGGTCGCATTTTTACAGAACCTAAATTCCCTACAGAGTCTGGGAAAGCGAAGATGTTTGTCACGCCTTTACCTAAGCTGAAATTACCGGAAGCGAAAGAGTTTGGAGTATCGGAATCCACACAGGGTATTGTTGTGGCATTGATGACGGGACGCAGCTATTCTCAGCACAATACTGTGGTTTACAAAATTGATGACAAGTACCGGGGAATGCCGCACCGCAACTGCATTTTGATGAATCGTGCGGATGCAGAAAGCGCTGGTTTGCATGAACATCAGCGGGTTACGGTGCAGGGAAATGTGGGGAAAATGGAAAATGTCGAGGTGATTTATGGGGCGGTTCGTGAGGGTGCTGCTTTGATGTTTTATCCTGAAGTTAATGTGATTTTTCACCCGGAGATTGAAAAGCGATCTGGCACGCCTGCTTACAAGCGCGTACCTGCTTTTGTTTATGCACAAGCGTAATCAGAGTGGAAACGGCATTACCGTGTCCTCCGTTTCTATCACTTTAAACAACTAAAAAATCAGATTCCCCGATCGAACTTACCGCTATTCCCGGTAACAGCGCCAAGACTTGTCCGGTGCTGCCGATCCGAATTTCAGTATCGTTGCCTGAAGGTACGATCGACAGTTGCTCGAATTTCAAACCATCAACTAACACCAACCAATCCACACCAGGAGCAAAATCAACAATCGTATCCGTACCCCCATCCGGCTGCAACACAATGTCATCGAAACCGACACCGGTGATAATAGTATCGTTTGCCCGACCGCCCTGCAGCCAATCCCCCCCGCCCCCGCCAGTTAACAAGTCCATGCCTTTGTCGCCGTAAATATAGTCACCGCCTTCGCCACCCTCCAAACTATCGCTTTGCCGCCCCCCACTAATCGTGTCGATCCCCGCACTGCCTAGAATACTGTTAGCTAATTCATTTCCAAGTACCTGGTCATTTCCGGGCGAACCTACCAGATTTTCGATATCCGCGCCAAAAGCAATGTACGTGCCAAAGGTTTCAGTTGTATAAATGCGATCGCGATCAGTACCTAGGGCCCCCTGCGAAGGTTGTATATAGTAGCCCAGATATCCCAGAGCGCTCTGTGCCGTCAGCGGCTTACCCTGATTCATGTCCAAAGAATAAACGTTGTTGGCAGGCAGTGCTGAAAAGTCCAAAGTATCGCTGCCGCCGCCGTCCCAGATAGTTTGAACGGTATTGAAATTAGTGCTGTCGAATTTGTAAACATTATTGTCACCGTTAAAATCGCTGCGGGCGCCGTAGAGATACTGCAATGCCCGGATGTCATAAGCCATCAAACTCCGGGGATTTTCGCCGTTGGAATCGTTAAATGTATATGCGGCATTGTAGGACATGATCGTATTTCTCGTATTGTCCTTGTCAAACGGAAGATACGGAGCGTCTCCGGGGTTTCCTGTTAAGCCGCTGCCGAAGCTGTTGTAGTTGCCGGGGTGCTTCAAACCCATCGCGTGAGCGATTTCGTGCATTAAAATATAGTAGCCAAAACTGCCGGGGCCTGAGGAAAAAGCTGTTGCCGGATCGTTTTCATAGAGCTTTTGGAGGTGGATGGCGCCCCCGCGCCACACACCCGGCTGATAAGTGTAGGCACTGCTGTCAGCACCCGGCCCGTCAGAAAACATAATTCTGATGTTGCTTTGGGCCGAGTCTGGAACTTCTACAAAGTTGAGCGGCAAGACTGTGGCATAATTGTCCCGCAAGATTTGGCGGACATTCTGTTTGATCCGATCGTTAACTTCCTCAATATTGGTTTCCTCTCTATATGCAAAATAACTGGCCGCGCTGTCAGCAGTCACAAAACTGTAGGTGATGGTGCCGCCGGGAGCGACGTTCCATTTGGCTAGCTGTCCGGGGTTCGCTCTACTTATTCGGAGCAGAGCATCAATATCGTTAGAGTTGCTGAAGGCGGAAGCTTGAGCTGCCGATCGTTCGGCGCCCGAATCTGAGGTTTGAGCGCGACTGCTACAGATCGGGCAGCTATGTTCTGAAGCACCTTGCAACAAATCTGAATTGTTATTAGTTAAATCACTCAGAGTGTAAACAGACATGAGGTTCCTTCCAATTGGAGGCAAGAGGATGTTGATTAATATTATTAAATAAGCAGCTCTTAAAGTCAACTCATAAAATTCATAAGCTTGACTTCATAAAAATCATATTTATCAATAAATGTTACCAACAAACGATCGGTTGTCACGAATGATTTGAGCTTGCTGCTATTAACTCTTAATTTGCAAAGCTCTACCCCGCCAAGTCCATCCCCAGCCGGTTTCTGTTTTAATCGCAGAGGCGATCGCCATCGCCGCCACGAACGCACCTCCGAAACCTCCCAACCACCAGTATTTCGTCGGACATTCAGAAATCTCGGCACCCAAGCGGCGCAAAGTGTAATGCTGCCAAATTACGATTACGGATAAACAGATAGTTAACCAGGTAATTGGCAATGGGTAATTGGTAATTGGTAATTGGTAATTGGTGATTGTCAGAATTTCTGCGAAGTCCCCGTTTGCCAGCAAAATAGCTAATGCCAACCACGGCATAGGATAAAGAAAAAACATAATTGCAGCCATGTAAACCATCATGCCCCAACTGCGATTAGCGCCGAGATACAAATTCTTTGTCCAGCCTTCCCACAATGCGTTCCAAGACCGATACATCCGCACGGATGCCAAATTTGACCCGGAATAAAGTCCGAGCTTTAAACTCGCACGTTTGATGCGTCTAGCTAATTCCACATCTTCCACAATAACGCTTGCAACTGCTTCGTGACCGCCGATTTTTTCGTAGGCCGATCGCCTAAATAACATGAACGGGCCGGCGGCAAAAGCACTGTCTGTTTTCGAGGGATCGTTGACGGCGGTGAAGTCGAAGCAAACTGCTAAGTTATTGAACATTATCGGCTGCACTAACCACTCGGCAAAACACTCACAAACCAGCGCTGGCATACAGGTGAACAAGTCTATTTTCTCGGTTTCTGCTGTGGCGATAGCGTTTTCTATCGCCCCTGGTTTGAGTCGCACGTCGGCATCGATAAATAATAAGAAGTCTCCGGTTGCTATTTGAACAGCTTGGGCGCAGGCCCAGTTTTTGCCCGCCCAATATTGGTTGGTTGGTCGCGGCTGACCTGCTAATATTTTAAGCCGGGGGTCGTTGAGATCCTGTTGCAGGGTTTGCCCGATCGCCTTGGTGTCGTCTGTCGAGCGATCGTCTACAATCAAAACCTCTAAGTTGTCCACAGACAGCGGTGTACTCTCCAAAATGGCGATCGCGCAATCCCGAATATTCTCTGCCTCGTTGTATTGTAAAACTTCATTAAGTTTATAAGCATTAGTGGACAAAAGTAGTATCCTGTGGTCAGGAAGACCAAATGATACTACCTGACTAGGCCAAGGCAATAGGCATCACTCTACACAACCGCATGGCGAGTCGTGGAAAGCAAAATTAAGGAACCCAGACTCAACCATGCAACTAACAGAAAGGCACATTATTAAGCATACAGAACACCGTTTTGCAGAACTCGATAACGCTTCGTGGCAATCCAAAAATCTCTACAACGCTGCTAACTACGTCCTTCGCCAAAACTTCCTCTACGGCTGGGGATATCTCACTTACAATCAGATGGCTAATTTGATGAAATCCCATCCAGCATATCAGGCACTACCTGCCAAAGTCAGCCAACAAATTTTGATGATATTGGACAAAAACTGGCAAGCTTTTTTCGAGGCTCTCAAAGCTTACAACAAAGAACCGACAAAATTTACAGGACGCCCAAAACTACCGAAGTACAAAGATAAAGTTAAGGGGCGAAATATTCTCGTTTATACAGTGCAAGCAATTAGCAGCAAACAATTAAAAAAAGGAATTATCAAACTTTCAGGGACAGAAATATCGATTCAAACAACTGTCAAGCCCGATCGAATTTGTCAAGTAAGAGTAGTTCCCAAATGCAATTGTTACGTAATCGAGGTAATTTACCATGAACAGGAGCCCGCCCGATATCGAGAGAACTCTGCATCGGTAGCCAGTATCGATCTCGGACTGAATAACTTAGTAGCGCTAACATCAAATCAACCAGGCTTTATCCCCCTACTGATTAACGGGCGACCGCTAAAATCCATCAATCAGTTCTACAACAAGCGCAAATCCCAATTACAATCTCAATTGAAAGGCAATCTTAAAACCTCATCAAGAATTGTGCGCCTCACTCGCTGTCGCAATCAAAAAGTCGATAACTACTTACATCATACTAGCAGGCTGATTATCGATATTTTGAGCGAGCGTCAGATTGGGACATTAGTAATTGGGAAAAATGTGCAGTGGAAAAACTGCATTAACTTAGGCAAGCAGAACAATCAAAACTTGGTCAGCATTCCGCACGCTCGATTAATTCAGATGTTGGAATACAAAGCTGTTTTGGCGGGGATTGAAGTAATAATACAGGAAGAATCCTATACTTCAGCCTCCAACTTCCTTTCTTTAGATCCGATTCCTGTTTACGGCGAGAGCGATGCCAACAGCGTGGAATTTACTGGCAAACGCATCCACAGAGGTTTGTACAAAACGGCAGAGGGTTTGTTAATTAATGCTGATGTTAATGGGTCTTACAATATCATGCGAAAAGCACTCCCAAAAGCGTTGAGCAATGGGATAGGGAGCTGCGTAGTTCAGCCCAGGCGGGTTAATCCGCTCAAAGTAAAAGCGAAAGGGGAGGGGCACGATGCCTCCCATGTCATGTAATAGATGACTATACTTTTACCAGCTATGCTGGTACGATTACCGAAACTTTGGGGAACTGCGCGGCGGGTTCCGGTGAGGGCCTGGCGGAACTTCTGTCGGTTCGAGGCGCATTTTCGACTGATCGGCGCAAATTCTTACTGTAAGCTGTACTTACGATTAGAGAAAAAATTAGCAGGGTTAACAATATCAAAGCGAACTGACCTCAAAATTTCGGTAGAGGATTTGTCTCCCTAAATATTAAAAAATATTAAAACAAAAAGCTAGTCGATCGCCCGAAAAGTTATTTTGACCGAAAGCATCCAGGATACAAGCCCCCGGATTCATCTCGCGCAAGTCAATGCTTCAATCTCAAATCTAAAATCTCAAATCTAAAATCGATTGACCGAAAGCATCCAGGATACAAGCCCCCGGATTCATCTCGCGCAAGTCAATGCTTCAATCTCAAATCTAAAATCTCAAATCTAAAATCGATTGACCCCCTCTTTTGCTATAATTTGTGAGCATCTTTCGGCTCGCCCGCAGCGAGGGGCAAGACCCCTCACCCAGACAGCGACCGAAAAGCCGAGGATAGATATCAGTTTTCAGAGGAGATTGCAATGGGCGAATTTGTGACAGTCGATGTGTTGGCGAACACGATAGCGGTACTCGGCGCTTTGGGTTTTTTCTTTTTGGGATATCAAGCTTTGCAGATGTTGAAAAAATAAAGTATGTCAGAACACAGATGTTGCACCATTGTCAAGAACGGGCAAGATGCCCGTTCCACAAAGAATGATTTTTCTTGTGGAACAGGCATCTTGCCTGTTCCTAAACAAGTAATTGAGAATGGTGCAATATCTCAGTCAGAAGTCAGAAGTCAGAAGTCAGAAGGAAAGAAGTCCGAGGGAAGAAGTCCGATGGAAGTCGGAATAAGGAAAGAAAGAAGAAGGAAAGAAACAACTATTCCGAATACCCAATGCCCTGTTTTGCCAATGCCCAATGCCCTGTTTTGCCAATGCCCCGGAACACCTAATTTACCTGAAAAAGGCTATACAACTGACTCAACAGTGCAACTGTTTCTTGCGAAAATCAACCAAAAAAAGGCTGCGTTATTATCATGGTGAGCCAACTTTTAGATGGACGCTATCAAATCATTGAAGTCATAGAAACAGGAGAATTTGGGCAAACCTATCTGGCCAAAGATATTCGCCGTCCCGGAGAACCGCAGTGCTTTGTCAAGCACCTGCGTCCCGGTACCACCGAACCGAAATTAATTAATACTACGCGCCGTCTTTTTCAAAAAGAAGCAGAAGTTCTAGAAAAGCTCGGTCAACACGACCAAATTCCTCAGCTATTCGCTTATTTTGAAGAAAATGAAGAATTTTTCTTAGTTGAATCCTTTGTTGCCGGTCACTCGCTATCAACCGAGATTGTACCCGGAAAGCCCCTAAGCGAAGAAAAAATGATTGCTTTGCTGAAGGAACTGTTAGAAATTTTAGTGTTTGTACACGGACAGGGAGTAATTCACCGAGATATTAAACCGGCCAATTTAATTCGCCGCTATTCCGACAACAAGTTAGTTTTGATTGACTTTGGCTCGGTGAAAGAAATTCACATCGCTCAAAGACAAGCGCCGGTAACGGTGCGGATTGGCACTCTGGAATATATGCCGATCGAACAATTTCAATACAACCCGCAACTCAACAGCGATATCTACGCTTTGGGAATGATTGGCATCCAAGCAATGACGGGTTTGCCGGCTTACGATTTGCCGAAACTGCGGGATTTGAAAAATTCTAATAAAGGCGAAATTGTTTGGCGGCATTTAGCTACGTGTTCCCAAGCGCTGGCTGATGTTTTGGACAATATGGTGCGCTACGATTTTCGGGAGAGGTACCAGTCGGCGGCGGAAGCTTTAGCCGATTTGAGGAAAATTGGCGATCGCTCGCGGGCGCGGATTCCCAAGCTAACAATATATCGCGAAGAAGTCGATCGGCGCAGCAGCAGCCGGGGCGATATTACAGTGGTCGGTCGGAGAATATTAGATGAACTGCGCGTCAGTTTGGAATTGCTGCCAGAAGAAGCAGAGGCGATCGAAGATGAGGTATTGAACCCTTACCGGAAATACAGGGAAAAAGGCGAACGCTACGAACAATCACTGCAAGAAGCAATGCAGCAAGAATATCCTTTTTCTGTGGAAACTCGCGAGGAGTTAAAACGCTTGCAGCAAGTTTTAGGGCTTACTGACGAAGATGCCGCGACAATCGAAGAATTAGTCATTCCTAAATCTTTATTCGCTAAATTGTACAAGGCGATTACCACAGTTTTGGAGGGACACCGCAACCCCAATGGGCTACCACCGAGTAGCGCCCCTCACCTCGAATTGCAGGCAAGTCCGGCGGTATCCCCGCAGGTAAATCTGAACGGAAAAACCGATTTATCGTTAGCGCAGCCCGCCCCTACGGGGGCTACGCCAACGGAGAGGATCGCCAGCCCAGCAGCGATTGTCCCCAAAGAAACTCGCAAATTCAATCCTTATCTTGCTGGGGCAACAATTGCGGCTATCTTAGCTGCGATCGGCGGAGTTTACGGATATCTCAAGTGGCAAGAATGGCAGCAGCGAGTCCAGAAAGAATCCCAACAGATCACTCAAATTGAAGCTCTTTATAAAGCCAGCAATTATGAAGGCTGCATCAGTCAAATACCAACAATTGCCGACACTTCCAGCAGCTATTCGTCCGCTCAGGAGTTACAAGAACAGTGCCAAGCAGGTCTGCGGTGGAAGAACGCCAAAGTCAAAAATTTCGCTCAGCATTCAGATGCAGTTGGGTCTGTTGCTTTCAGTCCAGACGGCTTAATGTTAGCCAGCGGTTCTAAAGACAAAAGCATCCAAATTTGGGATTTAGCTACAGGCAAGTCGATCCGCACTTTTCCAGGAGATTCATCCACCGTTTGGTCGGTTGCTTTTGACTCAAACGGTACAAGACTGGCGACTGGAACCGGTTTTTGGCGAGTCATGCTGTGGGATTTGAAAACAGGGCAAGTGATTCGTAGTCTCGACCACACTGCTTCTGTTTGGTCTGTCGCCCTCAGCCCCGACGGACAGCTTGTGGCTAGTGCCAGCGGAGACAAAACCACGAAGATTTCGGATGCAACAACTGGCCGTTTGATTTACAATTTGCCAGACCATACAGATTTTGTTTATTCTGTTGCTTTCACTCCAGATGGAAAAAGTTTGATTAGCGCTTCTAAGGATAACAAAATTACAGTTGTTGATGTAGCAACGGGGAGGTTGCTCACAACTCTTGAGGGACACGGCGACGCGGTGAGGTCGGTGGCTGTTAGCCCGGACGGGAAGACAATTGTTAGCGGTTCCTATGATGAAAGTATTAAAATCTGGAATCTCGAAACAGGAGATTTAATTCGCTCTATCAAGGGACATTCTGATGATATTGTCTCGGTTGCTATCAGCCCGGACGGGCAGTTTATTGCCAGCGGGAGCAAGGATAAAACTATTAAAATTTGGGATTTTGCTACCGGAGAACTGCTGAATACTTTGACGGGACATTCCGATGAAGTTTATGTGGTGACTTTTAGTCCCGATGGCAAAACTATTGCTAGCGGTTCTAAAGACAATACTATTAAGTTGTGGTTGAGGTAATCAGAAGGAAGAAGGAAGAAGGAAGTTCGGCAACGGATTATGTAACGGATGTAACGGATGTAACGGATGTAACGGATGTAAAGGATAGAAGGAAGAAGGAAGAAGGAAGAAGGAAGAAGGAAGAAGGAAGAAGGAAGAAGGAAGAAGGAAGAAGGAAAAATAGTCCTTGACGGACAGACTATACTTGTAGGGTGGGCAGTGCACACCTTACTACTACCGATAGTGTAACAATTGAAAAGTTGTGTCTACGACTGAAGAAGTCAGTCAACAGTCAACAGTCTCCATTAGTCATTCGTCATTTAATTGCTATAATTCAGCTCGTTTTTTAAGGTTTGGGGAAAGTGCCAATAAGGCGTTTCTAATTCGTCCTCAGTTGGAGAATTTTCAGTTGAGTTTTCTCGGATTTGAAAAAAGTGGTAGAGGTTAGCGACAGTTAAATCGGATATTTCTTGCCAATTCGAGGCAGCTAAACCTTGATAGCCAGTAGCGATCGCCTGCTGGCTGACATAAAATTCGTATCTCCGGCGGATTTCCGGCGACACAGCGAAGGTTAACTGGTCGCGCAAGGATAGAAAGTGAGACTTTTGCTTTAAAGTTTCATAAAGTGAAGGTTCCGCAGCTAATACCGCGAATGTAGTGTACACGCTGCTTTTTAAACTATCGCCGGTGAGTTTATCTAAACTAGCTAACTGGTGCTGCTCTTTTAGAGACAAAGTTTGCATCCAATCCACCTCATTTTGCCAAAATTCTATTACACTTAAATCATGACCCAGAATCCTAGTAACTTCGGGAAATAAAAAATCTAGTTCGGGTTCGGATTCACATCCTTTAACAACAGTTAGAATATCTTGACAAATTTTTGATTCGAGTTCCAGCAGGCGATCGCTCACCATATCGTAGGCCCGCTGCAAGTGAAACGTCACCCCGATCGCCTGCTCGATCGCCCAAACACATTCCATTTGCCTGAGCTTTCCGGCAGAACACAGCCCATCCAACAAACTGGGATTGTCATAAATTTTTAAAGCCTCAAACAGCATATCCCGCCCGCCATTAATTTCGGAATTCCGAAGTTTAAGATCGGGCACTGTTAGGGCTGACTGACAGCGTTTGACAGCCTTAGAAAAAATATCGTAACCGTTAACCCATTTCTGGCGGTGCATTTCAAAATTAGAGTCGTGAGCCACCTTAAAAATCTGCTGGATTACCTCTACTCCCCTATCTTTGAGGATGTGTCTGAGATCGATAAATCCGTCTTTAATTTTTAGCTTCTGGTGCTTTGCCTCTTCTCTGATTTTTAATACTTGGTTGAGGTTTACTGCTGACAAAACTGTGCTGGATACAGCGCCAATACCAATGACAGCAGCAGTTGCTTGCATCACTGCCAAATTAATTTTCAGACAGTTAAGCATTCTGTATATTTTTTGAAACCCCTGATGAGTTTGAGCAACCTGCAACGGCGCCACTGTCACGTACACGGGAGCTACCAGCGGCTGTATGGGGCCACCTCCGGTTAACTGTGCGAGCAATCCTAGAACTCCGCGCGAGGATGTAGTTCCAGTTGTTGATTGATAAAAGATTTTTGCAAGCTCCACAAACTCCCCTGTCACTGGATCTCTAGCTGCCGGGAGCAATTTTCCTGTTTTGGTAGTAGGCTGTACCAGTTTGCCAGTATTAAGTAGAGCCTGAGTTGCAGGGGTGAATATATAATCCATGTTGTGACACCAGTTTAAAAAAAATGCAACTGTAGGCAAGCTCCAAACCACGATAGTCACCAGTCATTCCCAATTCTTCAATTCTTTAATCTAAAATCTAAAATGGTATGACTTAGCTCGTATTCAAAAAGGCAGATGTTCTGTATTGTATGCTATTTAGGGAAACGAGGCATCAAAGGAAATGAATGAGTATCTCAAGGTATTCCAGGCTCTTACCCAGTTTAGCGATCGATTGCTGGCCGACGAACATCAATCCCTAGAGATCAAACAGTCAGCTACCCAACTCAGCTTAGATGTGGAACCTTGTATTCAGGAAATCAAGCAATCAGCCCTCAGACTCAAGGGGCTACTTCAGGTATGTTTCAAAGATGTATCTCACGCTGAGGATGTCTGGAATAGCAAGCCGAGAATTGCTGGAGCATCTCCTGTTGATGTCTGGGAGCAAATTGGCGAACTAAGCGGATGCGATGTGAGAATTCGCAGTTTAGGAAAACAGGGCCAATATGATGCTGTTTTTAAAGTTCGCAAATCGTGGAGCGACAAGGCTACCAAGTTAAAAAATCAGTGGTTTTTGTGGGATAAAAACCATCAAATATTTCAAAGAGATACTCTCGGTTTTTTTGAAAAAGATAATTTGCACAAAGAGTTACGGAATGAAGTTGATTACCAGGCAGAGCGAGTGATTTTAATTATGGAGAATGAACTCCATTTGATTTTTAAAGAATTACAATCTATTGATATAGAAAAAATTGAATTTTATATTGAATGCTTCGATCTCAACAGTCAATCGAGATTTAGAGAGAGACTGCAATCAATAGGCGGCGAGATTGTGTCGAAGTTTACGGAACCTCTGAAATATTTACCTGGCTCTTCTGTGAAGACTTTTAAAGAAACGCTGAAAGCCCCTGTAGAAGCTCTGGTTCATAAAAGCAAGATGGGAATCAGTTTGGTCGATTTTGAAGATTCCTGTAAAGTGATTGGGTCAATCATGGATAGTTTGATTGTAGCCATTTTTGAGGAGCGCATGAAACTGGCAACTCACACAGTTGAAAAAGCGATAAAGTTCTACAATGATTTTTTAGAGAAGCAGGCGCGGTATCAGCAAGAGACGCCGGAACAGCGAGCGGCGGAAAAAGATTGGATCGAATACCAGCGGCAGCAACTCAGGGAAGTTCAGCAGTATATTGATGCAGTCATTAGTCATTAGTCATTAGTCATTAGTCATTAGTCATTAGTCATTAGTTATTAGTCATTAGTCATTAGTCATTAGTTATTGGTCACTGGTTATTGGTTATTGGTTAGTAGTTATTGGTTATTGGTTATTAGAACGTACAACTAACAATTAACAAATAACCACTGACCACTAAAAACAGTCAACAGTCAACAGTCAACAGTCAACAAATTATTGATATTGACCGCTGATTTCGTAAACGATCGCGCCAAAAGACGCTAAGCTAGCTAGAATCAGCATCCCGGCCGGCATGAATTTGCGAGTTTTTACAAGCCGTAAAATAAAGACTATTACTAAAACAGCGGAGATGGCTGCTGCTAATGTTAAACCCCAACTTTGTCCCATGAGTTGTGCGGTGCCGGCAAAAATTAGCAGGGAACCGCTAATCAAGCCCGAAATGAGCGAGGCTTGGCTTTTGGCCTTGATATAACCCATGATGCCGCCAACGAGTGTTAAAATGCCGTAGCCGATCGCCGCTGCTGTACCTAAATTCATTTTTAATCCTCCCGATTTCACAAGTGCATCTAAATTTATACAGCGCGGCCTGCAATCAGTGTCACGAATTGTTAGAAAATTTATTAAAGCCAGTCAGGATATCTAACTGTTATACAATTGCCATTATGTCAGCCCTAACTTCTGGTGCGATCGCCCAAATCCGTTACCTCCAGCGCCAAGCAGCATCCCTGCTGCTGTATCAATCGGTTTTCAAAAGCCCTGTCGGTCAAGCCTTTCTCGACTTGCTGCAAGCCCTCCACCACAGCGAAGTCAGCGGTTTGGAATGTCAGGTAGCTTACGGGAACTGGTTCAAACTTCAGGCTGCTAAAAATTTAAGCTGGAAAGATTCTTTGATTTCCGAAATTCTCAAAAACGAAAACCCCTTTTCACGCCGAGCACAGCAAACAGATTTTGCAAGTTTGCCCCCCGCTTTGGTGGAGGCCGCCCGACATGATTTAGAAGTGCTGCAAAATATTTACGAATGCAGCAGCGAACAGTTGAGCAAGTGGGTGCGGGTAGCGGGTCAACTTGACGCAGTGCCTCCGATTTGGCATTCAGAAAGTGTAGCAGAACAGGGAGAGTTGCCCCTGCACGGGAAACTGGAAAAATGGTCGAGCGCTACGGAATCTTTGGCAGCTTATTACCGACAGTTTGGCACGGGTTTGTTTGCCGAATATCGCGCTTTTGCGTGGCGGGAAGGGCAGTTGGCGACTATTTCGCATCCCGATCGCATAACTTTAAAAGAGTTAGTTTGCTGCGATTGGCAGCGGGATGCTCTGGTGAAAAATACGGAGTTTTTGCTGGCAGGTTATCCGGCTTTGCACGTTTTGCTGTACGGAAGCCGCGGTTCGGGCAAGTCTTCTTTGGTGAAGTCGCTATTAAATGAATTTGGATCTCGCAATCTGCGCTTGATTGAAGTATCTAAATCGGATTTGCAAGATTTGCCGCTAATTGTCGAGCAGTTGCGGGGAGTTCCTCAAAAGTTTATTATTTTTGTGGACGACCTTTCCTTTGAAGAAGATGACGATGCTTTTAAAGCTCTGAAAGTTGTTTTGGAAGGAAATGTCACTGCTCGCTCTCAAAATGTAGTAGTTTACGCCACATCTAACAGGCGGCATTTAATTCGAGAGTTTTTTGACGACAGGCCTCGCCCCCGCGACGGAGATGAAGTTCACGCTTGGGATACTGTGCAGGAAAAACTTTCATTTAGCGATCGATTTGGCTTAACTTTAACTTTTGAACCGGCCGATCAAAACACTTATTTAACAATTGTCCGACATCTGGCAGAGCTTGCTGGAATTAAACTCGCTCCCGATGATTTGGAGCACCGAGCTAAAGAATGGGCAACTCGTCGCAACGGGCGATCGGGCAGGACTGCGCGGCAGTTTGTTGATTTCCTGAAAGCAGATTTAGCCATTTTTCACAAGTAGATCGTCTGCGCTGGGAGGGCGGGTTTTAACTGAGATGTTACATCCTTCTCAATAAGTTTTTTAGGAACAGGCTTTTCGGCCTGTTCCACAATAAAATTCACTCTTTGTGGAACAGGCCGAAAAGCCTGTTCTTGAGAATGGTGCAAGATGTCAGTTTTACCTGAAATATGGGAAGGCAATTCAGGATCTGAATAAACCCGCCATTGCAGCGCCGAAGGGCGAAATAAAAATTCTTAATTTTTTCATAATTTTATTGATAATAAATAACTAACAAAATTTGATATAATTATCAAAATCTCCAAAGAAACCTCCAGAGCCAGAACCCATCCTGACTCCCTAAATCCACCACTAAATAAAGAGGAAAATATCATGGGTTTATTTGATAAAGTATCGCAGACTCGCCAAGAAACGGACGTAACGTTAGGGCCTGCTGAAGCATTTGCGGCGATCGCGCTAATTGCAGTAGCAGCAGACGGTTACATCAATGACAGCGAAAGTAAAGCGATTAGCATGACGCTATCTCGGATGCAACTGTTCCGCAGTTATCCCGATGACGTGATGAGAAAAATGCTCGATCGCCTGCTGATGATTCTGCAACGGCAAGGAGTTGAGGTACTGTTTAATGCTGCTTTGGCAACGCTTCCCGACGAACTTAAAGAAACCGTTTTTGCTGTCACAACTGATATCGCTTTAGCAGATGGCGAGGTTTCAGAAGAAGAAGAACAACTTTTGAACGATCTTTACAGTGCATTGGGGCTTTCCGAAGATATTGCCCTTAAGATTATAGACGTGATGTTGATTAAGAACAAAGGTTAAGAAATCAGGGGAAGGAGTGAGGAGGGCGAGTTTTACAATATAAAAAATTAGCGCCTACTTACTTAACTAATAACTTCTCCAAAAGTGCGGGTTTACGGATATGATGGTTGGTAAAATTGCGATCGAATTTGCGATCGCCTGCTATTACCTCAATGTCTTTCACTTACACCCGTACTGTTCGCTTTCAAGATACCGATGCTGCTGGAGTCGTTTACTTTGCTAACGTTTTGGCGATGTGCCACGAAGCTTACGAGGCATCTCTAGCAGCATCGGGAATCAATCTCAAAGCATTTTTCAGCAATTCCGAGGTTGCCTTTCCCATAATTCATGCTAGTGTAGATTTTTATCGCCCAATGTTTGCGGGCGATATGCTGACGATTCAATTGACACCCAAACAAGTTACTGGCGATGAATTTGAAATTGCCTATCAAGTATTTTCTGAGGAAGTTGCAGGAAGAAGCGCTGCTAAAGCTCTGACTAAGCACGTCTGCATCGATGCAGTGGGCAGAACTAGAAAACAGCTATCGGAAGACTTGATGGAGTGGATGAGGAAATTTGAGAGTTGATATCTGTGATTAGCTCTATCTTTAAATAATAGCAGGGTATGACAGTTAAATTTCTGTTTTGTTGATATTATTTCTGACTTTTTGATAGTATGTCAAATCGCAATTATGCCATTGTGGGCACGGGAGCTTTAGGCGGATTCTACGGTGCTAGACTGCAACAAGCAGGTTTAGAAGTCAATTTTTTACTACGCAGCGATTACGATCGGGTCAAAAAACAGGGTTTGATTGTCGAGTCTCCCGAAGGCGACTTCACCCTCCCCCACGTCCGCGCCTACCACGACGCGCACAAAATGCCTCAGTGCGACGTAGTAATTGTAGCGCTGAAAACAACTCAAAATCACTTGTTGCCCAAAATTTTGCCTCCTTTATTAAAGGATAACGGCGCGGTTTTAGTATTGCAAAACGGATTGAATGTCGAACCGGAAGTAGCTAAAATTGTTGGTGCAGAACGAGTGGTTGGCGGGCTGTGTTTTTTGTGTTCTTATAAAGTTGGGCCCGGTCACATCTGCCACCTAGATTACGGCACTATCACGCTGGGAGAATATGCCCAAGACTACAAAGCAATTGGTATTACTGATAGATTGCACCAAATTGCTAAGGATTTTAAACGTGCTCATATTCCTATTAAAATGAGCGAAGATTTGCTCTTGTCAAGGTGGAAAAAGCTGGTTTGGAATATTCCTTATAACGGGCTGTCTGTAGTGTTGGATGCGAGAACTGACGAACTGATGGCTAATCCCGATACTCTGATTTTAGTTAAGGAAATCATGGGGGAAGTGGTAGCGGCAGCCAAAAGTTGCGATCGCATTATTCCCGATGACTTTATCCCACATATGCTCGACTACACTGAGAAAATGAAGCCTTACCGCACCAGCATGAAAATCGATTATGATGAATCGCGGCCCCTGGAAGTTGAGGCGATTTTTGGTAATCCGATACGGGTGGCGCAGCAAGCAGGTATTAAGTTGCGGCAAATAGAGGTACTTTACCGAATGTTAAAGTTTATGGATTTTCAAAGGCAAGAAGCGGAGAGGACGAGAAGGCTATTAGGTTTGTCGTAATTAGTCAGTTGACAGTTGACTGTTGACAGTTGACAGTTGACAGTTGACTGTTGACTGTTGACTGTTGACTGTTGACTGTTGTTAGGAGTCGGAAATAAGCATGAGAAATTTTGCCTTCTGCATTGATTGCGATCGCCTAATAATTATTGATATTTTATCGCAATTTCTTGCAATTGTTCTCGATTAACTTTGCCTTGAGAATTGCGCGGCAATTGTTCGACGATTACCCAATATTTCGGTCGCTTAAACTTGCTCAACTTATCTTCTATTGCCGCTTGCAGATTTTTGACAGTAACTTCGGAATTAGCGGGAACGTAGATAGCCGTAACGACTTGACCCCAATCTTTGTCTGGCAAGCCAATTACAGCAATATCCGCAACTAAATTAGTCGATCGCACAACGGCTTCGACTTCCGCCGGAAATACATTTTCTCCGCCTGTGATAATTTTGTCGCTGCTGCGTCCGACTATATTTAAGCAGTTATTTTTATCAAAAAATCCCAAATCATCTAGTTGGAAGTATTGGCGATCGCCAAATTGTTCAGGATAATAACCCAACGCCAAAGATTTAGCATTTACCGCAATATTGCCGATTTTATTATAACACAAAATATCGCCTTTTGCACTGCGAATCGTTATTTTAGCATGGGGTAAAGTTTGACCGGAACTGTTATTGCCAGCGAGAAAATCTTCGGGTTTTAGTGTAGCAACTTGCGAGGCTGTTTCTGTCATGCCATAACTGGGCGCTAATTTAATTTGATAGTTTCTAGCTGTTTCTAAAAGTTCCGGCCAAGCGGGAGCACCGCCCAAAAGTACGGCCCGAAACCGTCCCAGCCAATTAGCTGTATCTGGGTTTTGCAACAGCCGTTGCAGTTGAGTTGGGACTAAAGAAATGAAAAATTCTTCTGGTTCTATATCGCATTTTTTGCCTGCTTCCAGTGCTTTGAAAGACCCAATTGCCAGTTTTCCCGCCGTCGTAAACGATCGCATGAATTGCATTAAACCGCTGACGTGGTATAATGGCAAAACGCAGAACGAGTTGATTTTGTCAACTTGAAAATATTGTTGAAAACCTTGTACTGATGCGGTTAGTGTTTCCCAAGTGTGGATGGCAAAACGGATTTTTCCTGAAGAACCGCCGGTGGGAATCATGATCGTATCAAAACCGCTTTTTGTCGGCGAATGGAATTCGCGGCTATACAAACGAAGTCCGCCTTCGCCGACTGGGATATGGGGATTGTTGGGAAGCGGGTATTGTCCCAAAATTAAGTCGGGTTGGACTAAATCAAAGACTTGTTGCCATTCTGGTTTTACCCAGTTGGGATTGCAGAGAAAAATCGGGCATTTGGCGGCGCGGGCGGCGGTGAAACTGGCCAGAAATTGCACGGGTTCTGGTTCTGCGATGCAAATTTTTAGGGGTGTTTTTTGTGCGGGATTTTGGGTGATTTCTTGAAATAGCCGATCGACAATTCGGGCAAATTCGCGACTGTCACAACCGATCAGCCAATTATCGGACAAGCTAGCCGCGATATCCAGGATATTTACTGTTAGATTTGTTGCCATAGATGCTTTCACCAAGTTTCTCGATTCAAAACAATTACAGGAGTTACGCACTCCGACAAAGAAACCGGGTTTTTTACCGAATTTGTCGGCTGCAACGGGTCTTTTCGTAAAAAACCCGGTTTCTGAACCCCAGGAGTAATCTAAAATCTAAAATCTAAAATCCAAAATCGAATGGTTGTCATCGAACCAGGAATCGGTGCCGAAGCCGAGTGCTCTCTTATTTAAAGACAATTCGGTTGCTAAATTTAAGGCTGCTTGTCGGCCGATTTCGGTTTCAAATACTGATGAGAAAACTGCATCTATATTGTGAGTTTGACAAAATTTTCGCAGTTGGGATGGGGAACCGCAGATCGCAGGTTTAATGACGAAAATGCCCCGCCAGCCTTGGCTGTAGCACTCTTGGATGCGATCGAGGTTGGCTGCAGATTCGTCTAGGGCGAGATCAGTTGCATAAATAGCATTCAATTCTACCATTTCCTGAAACTGTGTTACTGGCAGCGGCTGTTCCAAAAATTCAATGTCTGCGGAAAAGTCGGGAGTTGCTTTTACCTTGTCGCAAGCTTCCAGCCATGTTTCAGCCTGCGAGTAACTGAGTCCCCCGTTGGCATCTAACCGCAAAAATGCTTTTTCGCGATCGCACAAATTGTGCATTACTTGGATTAGCTGCTGAAAAATCTTTAATTCTTCCTCAATTGCAGCAACACCAATTTTCCATTTAAACGTGCGATATCCCTCTAACCAAAGTATTGGTAAAGCCTGCAAAGCTGTTTCACCTGCTGGCAATAAACCGCTGAACCGATTTTTTTCTTCCTCATTCCCCGCCTGTATCCATTGGTGACTGCTTAAGACTGAACCCGCAATCAATGTCGATTTTATGCGAAGTCTAGATCCCCCTAAATCCCCCTTAATAAGGGGGACTTTGAGAATATTTCTCCCCCCCTTTCTCGATTGGTGACTTCTTAAGACTGAACCCGCAATCAATGTCGATTTTAGGCGAACTCTAGATCCCCCTAAATCCCCCTTAATAAGGGGGACTTTGAGAATATTTCTTGTCCCCCCCTTAGTAGGGGCGGTGCCCCCGTGCCCGCCCTTGTTTAGGGGGGATCGAGAGTTTGATAGTGCTGACTCAAAGCCAAATTGACAAGCCGGCCATTCACCGGAAATAGCAAAAATCATCTCTGATGAAATATTACCTGACAACGAGTTACAAAAATCTAAAGCTTGCTCAAAACTTTCGGAACCAAACCAAATCAAAGGGGCAATTTCTCCCCAACCAATTTGATTATTTTCGCCAACAAGTCGCAGGATAATTCCCGATCGAATATCCCAGATGCCGTGACTTGTTCGCAAGGGGCGCTTAAATTTTCGCTGATAAGTGCGAAACTCGAATTGATAAAGCATTAGTTTTTTAGTTAATCATAAAATTGTCTCACAACCGCTCCCAACTTATCAATATTTTCAAAATGGATATTGTGGCCAGCTTTTGGTACAATTTCCAGAGTAGCGGCCGGACACAATTTGGCAATTTCGGTATTGATAGTTGTAAATTTATCATCATATTCTCCCGCTAGCAAGAGGATGGGAATTTGATTTTGTGCGAGTTTTTCCCAGAGAGAGGGCTGGTTGCCTGTTCCCATGTTGCGGAGGGATTTGGCTAATTCTAAGGGATTGTTTGCTAAGCGGCTTTCTATGAGTTTGTCGAAGTTGGGAGAGTTTTTTAAAGATTTGAATAAAGGGAGCTCGTACCAGTTTAATAAAAAATCTTTAATATTGCTATTTTCCAGCTTTTGTGCTATCTGTAAATCGGCTTGCCGGCGGTGCGATCGCTCTTTTTCTGTCTTCAATCCCGGAGAAGCTGACTCTAACACTACTTTCTCGAATCTTTCTGGAAAATGTAATGTCATGTAAAGTGCCAATCGCCCGCCCATTGAATAGCCCAACAACAAACATTTGTCTATTTGTAAATTATCTAATAAGTGTATCAATGCTTGGGCTGTATTTGATATATTGTAGCAACTTTCGTCGCCGCTGACTCTAGTTTTTCCGTGGCCTGGAAGGTCAACTGCTAGACAGCCATAATTTTTAGATAGTAAGGAAATGACGCTGCTAAAATCTTGAAAATTTCCCGTGAATCCATGCAAAAATAAAATTTTTTGCTGATTATTGCGGTCAGTTAAAAAATAGTGAAAGTGATAATTATTAAAATTGGCCATTTCCAAAATTAGTGAATCTACGTTATTGACTGATATCTGATTTCCGCATCAGCAACAGAGATGATTGCCCCAAAACGAGTGAGAAAGTCCATACCAAGAAGACCATCTATACGAAGATTTGGCGGTATATCGTGGGCAAACACGTCAAAATTTTCTATTAGTTGACCCACGCAATTAAACCAAGATACATTAATTACAGGAACATAGATTCTTCCTTGACCTGTAAAGATTTCTTGCCTGCGTAGAGGATTGCGCGTATCGTAACCCAAATCCTCTAATGTTTTAACTGGCAATACTGTGTAGCTGGCTCCTGTATCTACCAATAAACGCACCCGATATTCAGTAGCGTCACCATTATTTCCACCAATGGTTGCTTGCACCGCGAGCAAATTTCGTCCGTGACGCAACAAGCGATAAGCTTTTTGATAATCTGGCATTTTTGTTACAACATAGCTGCTAAGTCTTCAGGGATAGGGCCGGTGTATTCTATTGCCACCGATTTTCCCTTCCTTGACAAAGCATTATTGTAAAGCAAATCGCGCTCCGGTGAGTGTGCTAAAACTTCACCTCGAATTACATTCAAATCCTCATCCAGTTCAGTGTAAGCAATTAGCACCCACTCGCTAGGATATAAGTGGATGATTTCTTCTAGGCTGAGGATTTTGTCAATTTCTACTTGCGTACTCATGCTTTGATTCTCCTTTTTTACGATTCAATGTGAGGTACGGATTGCTGAATTAAAGAAGATTTTGAGAAGTCGCCCAACTCTGCCAACTCCCCCAACTCCCTCAGCTTAGCAAACCATACCTCCAGTTTACCGGAATTCTCGATCGCCCGATCTACAAACCAAAGCCCAACGCCAGCAGCAATCCGCTCGAAAAATGCAGCGTAACTGCGATAAACTTAGAGTTGCTGACCTTTGCCGGTTGGTCGTGATAGTCTGTGACATGGCGGCAAAGGTCGATCGCAAATGGCAAACTCCCAAAAATCAACAGCGTCCAAATTTGGAACATTCCCAAAGCCACAAATAGCACCGTCAAAGCATAAACGCTCCCGCACAACCACTGCAACAACTGGGCACCTTTCTTTGTACCGAGTCGCACAATCGGCGATTTTTTACCCGCCGCCAAATCATCCGCAATTTGATGAAAGTGGGAACAAAATAAGATGATACTCGTAGTAATTCCCACGATAACCGAAGCCGCCAAATTAGTGGCAGACCAAGTTTGAGTCTGACTATAATAAGCAGCGGCGAAGGCTAGCGGCCCAAAAGTGAAAAAGCAGATTATTTCCCCCAAACCCTGATAGCCAAGACGAAACGGAGGCCCTTGATAAGTGTAGCCCAGAGCACAGCATAAAACTACTAGCAAAATTACTGTTGGGTCTTTTTGCCACCAGCTTATGGCGCAGATTCCAGACACTCCGACTGCTAAAAACAGATTGGCCAGCCCGAAAATTAAAGCTTTATTTCCGGTTAAATTAACTAGGGAATGCGCTTTGTTTTTATCGATGCCTGTTTCCGAGTCAAATACATCATTGCTGAGATTCAGCCATGCTATAATCAAAATGGCTGACATTAAAAAAGTCGAAAAAATTGACGAATTAATCGTTTGAGTTTCGGCAAAAGCAACTGCTGTTCCTACTGAAATAGGAATCACCGCAACGCTGTACATGGGCGGCTTGATGGCCGCCAGCCACAATTTACTATTTGGACGTTCAATTAACTTTGTTGTCATTACACAAACTTGATGCAATTGATAGCAGCGTAGTAATTTTACAATTTTATTGGTGAAGAAACTCTACTCTGTATCTGGTTGAGTGCGCGGCGGGCATCCCTTGAGAGGCTTTGCGGGCGATCCCGCGCCCGGTAATGCCCGTCTGCAAACCTCTGCGAGGTCGATCGCATGAGAGTCGAAATTGAGTCGCTCAATCTTAAAGTTTTATGTCTAAATGTTTCGATCGATCGCGCGTTGGCGAAAGCGTTGCGATCCGAAGGAAAGCCCGCCCCTACGGGGGCTACGCCAACGAAGACGATCGTCTGTTTTTTGCCCCCCGCTGAGCCCAAACTTTCCGGGAAACTCGAAAGGTCATGTTTTGCGATCGCCCTCCCGTGCTTAGATCGAAATAGGGGTTCTAGCGGGACAAAACCGCACTCTTTCTGACAAATCTGCTATTCTCGCTTTCATGACAGTAATACCGCACCGCGCTAATCTTTTACAAGACCGCAATCAACTGCATCAGTTTCTGTTAGATTGCCAGCAGTCTTTAACCGAAAAAGATCAAACAAAAATAGTTAGTATTTCTCAGGAGATTGCCCCCGTCGATCCGCTAGTTGTACTTCAAGAGATTTCCGAACCTTGCCAGCGGCACTTTTACTTTGAAAAAAGAGACCCTATTTCCGGCAACAGTTTTGCGATCGCCGCCCTAGATTCGGCCATCCATTTAACAGTAGCCGGAAGCGATCGATTTACCCTCGCTCAAAATTTTATTCAATCTTGTCTTGCCCGAACAATTACCATCGGTACAGAACGCTTGCCCTTCAGCGGGCCGCACTTTTTTTGTAGCTTTGCTTTTTTCGATGAGAATGTCGCCACCAATTCTTACTTTCCCCCTGGCACCGTATTTTTACCAAAATGGCAGATTACTCGCCTGAAAGATAGCTGCATCATTGTTGCAAATGCCATCATTCACCGAGATTTAAATATTAAGATTATTACGGATAATATTTGGCAAAATTTCGATAAAATTGCGTCGATTTCTTACACCAAAATAACTTCTATTAGAAACAGTTCGATCTTTTTAAAACAAATCCCTGTGAACGATGCCACTCACTTTAAAACATCAGTCAAATCTGCTTTAAAATTGATTGAGTCTCAATATTTTAGTAAGATTGTTTTGTCCCAAGCAATAAATGTCATTTCCCAAACCCCTTTCAGTTTAATAGATTCCTTAAATAACTTGCGCCTTACTTATCCCGGTTGCTACGTATTTTCCACCAGTAACGGCCAAGGTCAAAATTTTATCGGTGCCAGTCCAGAACGGTTAATCAGCATTCACAAAAATGAATTAGTAACAGATGCCTTAGCTGGTTCGGCACCGAGGGGGAAAAATGAAGCGGAAGATGCGAATTTAGGCAAAGGTTTACTCAACAGCGAAAAGGATATTCGAGAACACCGAGTTGTAATTGATTTTATAGTCGATCGCCTGTCGAGTCTCGGTATCAATCCCGACTTTTCCCCGGTTCCCAGGCTGCTGCAACTGTCAAACATTCAGCATTTGTGGACACCCATAAGGGCTAGAATTCCCCGTGATATTCATTTATTAAAGATTTTATCCCAACTGCATCCAACGCCAGCGGTGGCGGGCGTACCGAGAGACATTGCCCTACAGCAAATTCGCGGCTGCGAAAGCTGCGATCGCTCTTTGTATGCAGCGCCCCTCGGCTGGATCGATCGCACCGGCAACGGCGAATTTGCCGTCGGCATTCGCTCGGCTTTAATCGATGGCGATCGGGCTATACTTTATGCTGGTGCTGGTATTGTGGCGGGTTCGGAACCCGAAAAAGAACTAGCAGAAATTCAGCTCAAATTGCAGGCACTTTTAAATGCTTTAGTTTAGCAATATATTAGAAAAATGATTGATTTTCGCAACACAAACACTCTCTGGTGTTCAATATTAGCAGAGACATTGCAGCGGTTGGGATTAACTACCGCCGTGATTTGTCCCGGTTCGCGATCGGCACCATTAACAATAGCTTTTGCCCTGAACAACAAAATAGAAACTATTCCCATACTTGACGAACGTTCAGCCAGCTTTTTTGCATTAGGAATTGCCAAAAAATCCCGTTTACCAACAGCACTAATTTGTACATCAGGAACCGCTGCCGCCAACTTTTATCCTGCGATAATAGAAGCCAGAGAAAGTCGAATTCCGCTGCTAATATTTACCGCCGATCGACCTCCCGAACTGCGGGACTGTCACGCCGGACAAGCGATCGACCAAGTGAAAATATACGGCAATTATCCGAACTGGCAAGCCGAATTAGCTATACCTTCTGCGTCCACAGGAATGCTAGACTATCTGCGGCAGACGGTAATGTATGCTTGGGAGCGATCGATCTTTCCAACACCCGGCCCCGTCCACCTAAACATCCCCTTTCGTGACCCGCTGGTACCCGTTCCAGACATAGCTGTAGAAGCTTTAGAAACACAATTTAATCCCGAAGATTTCTTTGCAGGATTAGAACCAATTTTTGCAGGAGAAAGCTCTATTGTGGGGCAGGCATCTTGCCTGCCAATTTCCAGAGACGGGCAAGATGCCCGTACCACAACAAGAGACGGGCAAGATGCCCGTACCACAATACAAGTTATTGACTCCATAATTCAAAAATGGCAACAATGCAGCAGAGGGATTATTATTGCAGGCGTTGCACAGCCTCAATTTGCCGAAAAATACTGTAGTGCGATCGGCCAAATTTCCAAATCCTTAAACTGGCCAGTTTTAGCAGAAGGACTATCCCCAGTCAGAAACCACGCCCAACTAAACCCCCATCTAATTTCCACCTACGATTTAATCCTGCGAAACCGCGAACTAGCAGATAAATTAACCCCAGAAATCGCCATTCAACTCGGAGACTTACCCACAAGCAAAGAACTGCGAAACTGGCTAGACAAAACCCAACCAAAACGCTACATAATCGACCCCAGCCACCACAACTTCGATCCCCTACACGGCCGAACAATTCACCTGCGAACCTCCCTAGAAAACCTCGCAACTAATCTCGCAACTATATTAACTCAAGTCCCCCCCCTGAACAAAGGCGAGTCAACTCTTGTCCCCCCCCTTATTAAGGGGGGGTTAGGGGGGGATCGAGCCCCTGCTACCACTAATATCCCCCCTCAAATCCCCCCCCTTAGCAAGGGCGAGTCAACTCAAATCCCCCCCCTAAACAAGGGCGAGTCAACTCTTGTCCCCCCCCTTAGCAAGGGGGGGTTAGGGGGGGTTCAAACCTCTCCCTCAAACGAATACCTCCAACTTTGGCACAACACCGAAATCCAAGTCAGACAAACAATAGACCAAAAAATAGCAACAATTAACAACATAATCGAGCCCAAAGTTTCCTGGCTGCTTTCCCAAATTTTGCCACCTGGAACACCGATATTTATTGCCAACAGTATGCCCGTCAGAGATGTAGAGTTTTTCTGGAAGCCGAACAACTTAGAAATCAAACCCTTTTTCAATCGCGGCGCTAACGGTATAGACGGCATATTATCAACAGCTTTGGGAGTTGCTCACCGCAATCAAAGCAGCATCATGCTAACAGGCGATTTAACACTTTTGCACGATACAAACGGTTTTTTAATTAAAAATAAATTTGTCGGTCATCTGACAATCATATTAATTAATAACAACGGCGGCGGAATTTTTGAAATGTTGCCCGTTGCCAAATTTGACCCGCCCTTTGAAGAGTTTTTTGCCACGCCGCAGCAGATAAATTTTGCTCAGTTGTGTGCAACTTATGGCGTGGAACACGAGGTAATTGAGGATTGGGAACAGTTCAAACAAAAATTAAGTTTGCTGCCAAATAGCGGGATTCGCGTCTTAGAATTGCAAACAGACAGGCGATCGGATGCTAAATGGCGGCAAGATAATTTAGGTAAATTTGCCAAAGGTTCGTAGTAAGGACTTTTGTCAATAAGCCTTTCGGGGGCGGGCTCTTCGGCCCAACCCCTACTCCCCACAAGCAGAAAATTCACACTTTGTGGAACAGGCATCTTGCCTGTTCTTGGGAATGCTGCAATATCTCAGTTTAGACGACGGGTTGAGCTAGCAGCGGATCTAACTGTCCTTCTGCATCGAGTTTGTGAATGTCATCGCAGCCGCCTACGTGTTGGTTATTAATGAAAATTTGGGGTACGCTGCGGCGTCCGTTAGCGCGATCGGCCATTGCCTTTCTAGCTGCTTCGTCGCCATCAATTTTGTATTCCGTGAAATTTACGCCTTTCCACCACAGCAATGTTTTGGCGCGGATGCAGTAGGGACAGGTTTGCCAAGTATAGATTTCCACATTGGCTTTGATGCGATCGGGCTTGCGGCCCAAGATGGGATTGAGAAAATCAAGCATTTTCAGTACGGGGGTAAGGGTGGAACTCATTTAGAAATCATACCCAATGTATAAATGCCGCTGGTATGGGCGCATCTGCCAGAGGTGGGTTTTAAGCTGTCGGGCGATCGCCCTGTGACCGAAATCACAACTTGACTCTACTCGGATCACTTGCTTTCACCCCTGACAATCACCTTCGCGCCCTCATTAATATCACCGATCTTTTGAGGAAACCAGAAGATGATAAATATATCGAATTCAACCGCACTGCCATGAACCCCTCACAACTCCTGCCCGGCGCTATCTCTGAAATCCTCGCTTCTGTAACGGATACAGGCGTTTTGACTCTGGCGGATCGCTACGGTTTGATGGCCGCCACCTTCGACGACTCTCTGAATGATGAAGACAGAGGCTGTGTCAACCGCTTGTTGCGGGCGGTGCTCAGAGGCCGAGTCCAAGTAGTCAACGAACTTTCAGCAGCATTCTAATCGGGGTTTGAAGTTTTGTTCTGAAGGCAAGGTGAGTCAGCGGTAGATAAAAATAGTGGAAACTCAGGCAGGAGTTGAAACAGCAGTAATTTGAATTCGATTTAAAGTTTTCTCCTCTAACTCAACAACGGTTTTTTTGTCAAAGCAGCCTTTACAGGCTGCTTTTTTTTTGATTTAATCGCGGATTTCCAGGTTGTACTGGCGGCAGAGGTCGATCAGTTCTTGTTGGAATCGATCGCGCACATTCTGGGGCGAGACAATCACGCAGTCTTTGCCGTACCGCAGCACATCTCGGAACAGCCAGAATCGGCTGGATACCCGCTTCACTACATGGCGCACGTCTCCCACCATTTCATTTTCCACATCTTCATCCGGTTTGAATTCATAGTTTCCAGCCAATCCCCTTGAAAAGTGTAAGTGTACTTCCAGATAGTCTATGGTTTCGCGCCAATTTTCACTGGCAGGTAGCAAGTTAACAATCTTGTCCAAACGCAAACACCGATTGTGAGCTAATTCCGGGATTTCTCTGGGATCGGCATCGTCGCACCAGATTTCTAGGTACAGGCGCTTGTCGTAGAGGCGAATTTTGGCACTGCGGGCAGTAAATTCGCTCAATTTGTCTTTGCCTGACTGGTAAAACAGCCTGAACGGTTGGCGATCGTCAATCAGTTGATTGAGTCGAAGCCGCCACGCTTCGGCAGTTTGGTTGACTTGTTCGAGCAACTTTTGCCGGAAAGGGGTTTCCAGATTGGCTTTGTCCAAAAGTAATGCCATGACGATCTGGGCGGCTTCGACTTCGCCAGAGTCGTTGAGGAATTTGACGGCTTTGTTCAAGGATTGTACCTGCACTGAATTGAGGGTAAAGGGTTCGCCCACTTCGATTTTTTGTTGGGCGATCGCGACCAGTAACCCAGACACGCTGGGACTTTTGCCCCATTTGATACCGAGGCGAAGGGCGATCGCCTCTAGCTGTTCCTTGGTTCCGGTCGGAATTGAAAGTGTAATTGTCTCTTTTTTGCGGGGCATTAAATAAATTGTAATTGCACACTTGACAGATTGGGTTTTCAATGTAAATATTATTTTAGTGCAAGTACAAACATCCCAGAGATAACGAAGGCTATAAATTTCAGTCCTGGACGCATGGTAGTCAGAAACCGGGTTTTTTTACGAAAAGACGCGTTCTACCCGACAGTTCGAGTATAAAAACCCGGTTTCTTTGGTTTTATGCGTTCAGGACTGAATTTGAGAAACGTCGCCTGAGCCTGCAGTAGCACGAAACCGATTGTTGCTGAACGTCAATAATAGGGTGTAAGGCTATTTTGTCAGGGGATTGGAGGGAATTTTTCTCCTTCTACCCCTGTAAAGATAGAGTGCTAGAGACAATTTATTATGACTAGAAAAATTTATCTGTCCTAGTCGTCGAATTTGTTTACCCTACAAAAGTTAACCATGCTCCAAATTTCCCCAACGCTGACTGAACTTCAGGAAATTGCTTCACAACTTCCCGAACAAATTCCTTACCTCAAAATGCTAATTCTCTTTGGTTCTCGTGCCAGATGCGATACTCACCCAAAAAGTGATTGGGATTTTGCCGCACTTTACGATGAAAAGCTTAGGGAAGAATATTGCCAAGACCGGGGATTTTCTTGGTTTGAAGTTCCAGGAATTTTGGGTCAAGTTTTTGGAATCAATAGTGATGAAATTGATGTTGTGGAATTACATCGCTGTTCGTCGCTAATTGCTCATTTTGTGGCGCGAGATGGAATTTTAATCTACGAAAGAGAATCAGATCAATTTGAAGCTTTTAAACAACAATGTTTGATGACTGATGCAGAATTAGAAGTGCTGCGTCAGAATCTGCGACAAAAAATCGAGATTGCATTGCAAAGGAGGGGAGTATGAAGGAGATTGAGCCTGCGATCGTCTTAGCTAAGCTGGATTTTATGACAGACTATCTAGAGAGTTTAAGTTCTTTTGAGTCAATTTCTTTAGAAGAATATCTTAGCGATCGGGGAAAGCAGTTAATTATAGAACGATTGTTGCAACTGATTATTCAAGTTGCAATTGATGTCAATCGATATTTGCTCAAGCGATTAGAAGTCCAGCAACCGAATAGCAACTTTGATGTTTTTATAGAAGTTAGCAACTGTGGCATTATAACAGCGGAGTTAGCTAAAATCCTATCTCAATCCGGTGTTTTGCGTAACCGCTTGGTACATCTGTATGATGCAATCGATCCTGTAAAAGTGCATCAATCGATCGATATTGTATTGCATAAATACCCGATTTATCAACGGCAAGTCACTACTTATCTAGATTCTATTCGAGACAATAATAGATCGGGAATAGATTAAAAATGGCAAATTATTCTATAACTCTTAAACCCGTGTACTCATGTCCCGCCCAAACGCTTCCATCAGGCATTACCTTACCTAGGGGCTGGGACGGACTCTCGCGACATCAAGTCGAAACCTACGAAGCATTGAAAGACCCAACTATTGATGTTGTCTTCAATACAGCGATGACAGGGGACGGTAAAAGTTTAGCAGCTTTTCTGGCAGCCGTGACTAATCGCACGTACACTTTAGCAATGTACCCGACAAACGAACTGGCGCGCGATCAGGAAAAACAGGTAAGAGGCTACAAAGCACTGTTTAAACCGGAAAACGACCCGCAAATTTATCGTTTGAATGCAGCGATTCTTGAGGATTTTATTGCCACAAACAAACTTTCTTCAAAATTAGCAGGATTGTGCGATCGCGCCGACAACTCAGAAATTTTGCTGACAAATCCCGACATCTTCCACTACATCCACGATTTCCGCTACTTGCGGCGAAACCAAAAAGGCCAAGGAGATAACCCCGATCGCCTGTTTGCCAAGATTGACGACAACTACAAACTATTTATCTTTGACGAATTCCACGTTTTTTCATCTCCCCAAATTGCCAGCGTCATCAATGCCATCCTGTTAATTAAACACACATTTCCAGGCAAAAAGTTTTTATTCCTCTCTGCTACACCGAACGATTTGTTGGAGGAGTTTTTATCCAAAGCTGGATTAAAGTATCGCATCATCGATCCAGTCAAGCAGGGAGGTTATCGGTTTGCAGCCGGCGACAACTGGCGGCAGATTAGTTATCCGATTAACTTGAGTTTTCCGCAAAAGTTAGAACCAAACCTGCGTTCCAGCTATAATTGGATTGTCGAAAATGCCGAAACAACAATTTTCAAATTTTTTCAAGATAATCCTGGGAGTAAAGGTGCAATTATCCTTAACTCGATCGCCGCTGTAAAAACCTTAGTCCCCAAATTCAAGGCGATTTTTGAACCGCTGGGATTGAAAGTTAGAGAAAATACTGGATTGACTGGTGAGACAGAGAAGTCTAAATCTGTTGAAGACGCTGACTTACTTTTGGGAACATCGACAATTGATGTGGGAGTTGACTTTCGGATTAATTTTTTAGTATTTGAAGCGGCGGATGCGGGGAATTTTATTCAGCGTTTCGGTAGGTTGGGGAGACATCCAGGCTTTGACATTTATCAAGCTTATGCTTTGCTACCCAACTTTATTGTAGAGAGGCTGTTTGAGGCTGAAAATCACCCGCTGCAAGATGGCGAAACGCGCGAGCGCATTAGTTTGTCCGACGCTATCCGCCAGCATTACGGCTATGTCAACGAGTTTCGACAGTATCCCAAACGCTGGGGCGGAATTCAGTCAGCTTGCGTATATTCTGAGTTGCTGAGGCTGTCTCGTTATTACCCTAATGCTGCCCAAGGTTTCGGCACTGATATCCAAAAAACTCTAGATATTAGTGTCAAGAAAAAGTTTGGACAGATTAAGCACTGTCAGAGTGAAGGCAAGCAAAAAGTTATTGATGATGCCCGGAGTTTTCGCGGCATCAGCCAGTTAGATTGTGCGATTTATGATATGACTAATCCCAACGAGCCTGAGAAAGAACGGTTTAAAACTTATAATCTCCCCAGTTTACTCAGTAACTTTCATTTGGCTCCTGAGTTAATAGAAAAAGACGATTTTCTGAAGCGAGCTAAAAAGGCGGGCTTAGCAGCCAATCGGTTTGAGAAAGCTTTGTGTTATTTGACATTGACTGGATATCGGGAATTGCGAGAAGATTGGCAGTTTTATTGTTCGCGAGACGATTTGAGTGCAATTGCCAAGTCTGGTAAGGTTCAAGTTTTGAAAGGCTTGGAGGTGACAGCAGGTATTAACAAAATTAGTAGTGCTTTATCTACACGAGGTCTAGTGTGCTATATCTCAGATCGTGATCGCATGACTTTACGAGCCAAGTGTGGATTGCCGATTCATTTTCAGGCTTATGCTTTAAGCGACCAGCCAGAGGATAGAAGACCACCTTACACGATCGCATTTGGGCGATCGGCACTTTTGTTAGAGACGCTGATTTGGCACTTGAAGCCAAAAGAGGATGAAGGCTGGATATGCTAGAAAATTTCGGCAATATTTAAACAATAGGAGAAAAAATGATGGTCGGGAAACAACTATCTTTATTTGACGATAACTTTGATGAATTGCCACTCGAACCATTAGAGTTAAATTCTACAGCCAATGATGACAGTGAAACTCCTGCAAAATACGAACTTTTGACAGTTCGACTGTTTAAAGAAGCCATTCTAGAAGCTGAAGGAAATGAGGGCGATCGCCTTTTAGCATCCTTCGCCGAAAACGTCTTGCCAAAGCTGATCCAAGGACTCGCAGGAACTACAGCCAAAGGCGGTCAATTTACCGAAGACAGGCGCGCCGAAGGCAAAAATATTGATCGCAGCAAACACGACCAATCCTTTACTTCTCACCTGCTTAACGGCTTATTCCCAACTTACCGAATTCTCAAGAAACTCAAGACAGAGACACCTGAAACCAATCCAGTTAAACGCAACTGCGGTGAAACAGAAATAGCTTTGTTCATAGCATCGTACATCCTGCACGACTTCGACAAATTTCCAGATTATTGTGAATGGCTGAAAACTAACGATTCAGAGGAAAAATTTTCCAACCGAGAGTGGCGAGACAAACCACCTCATAAAGACGAAGCCCCCAATTTTGGACGCGATTATGTGGCTCTCAAAATTCAACAACTTGGATTAGATAGTTTATTAGGGGAAAATTGGCGCTCGCACATCGATGATCTTGTGTGGATGAGCAACAATGCCGGAGTCAAATATGATAGCGATCGCGGTCTTGAAATTCGCGGATTGCAGCCTAAACTCGATGGTAGAATCCGAGGAACTATAGCCAATTTAGTCAGACTTTCCGACTTATTTGCCTCAGTTATCAAACATCCCAGCGATGCGGAAGCTAACGGTTTATCTGAAGTTTTGACTTGCCTCAGCAACGGACAACTTAAATTTAGCTATCACTCGCTTTCAGACAATCGCGGAGTATTGACAAATATCATTAACAATGCTCTGATGGACGCTCATCCCAAAGAGTTTTATACGCCGCTGCTTTACTTGCCAGACGGTGCTGTTTATCTAGCTAAAACCAATGCACCTGCCATCGAAACTGCTGAAATTCCTAACCAAGTTATCGCCAAAATCAAGAACCTTTGTGCCGAGAGATTGAAGCTCAAAACAATAGGATTTAGCCGAGATGGAAAAGGCTTTAAATTTGGGGAATTCTACTGGCTGTTTTTTGATATAATCGAACTCATGGGAGTTAGCATCGAAGCAGCTTGCAAACTCATTACCAGCACCAAAGCATCCTCTGCTAAAAAGCGCAGCGACAGCTTGCTAAGTTTCCAAAAAGATGGAGATTTGCCGGGTGAATTGAAGCTTGAATTTCCCGAAGATTATCGAATAGACAGGCTAGCAGAATTTGGCGATATCCTGTGTCGGGGCATTTGGAATAAATGGCAGGAACGCTTGAGTGATTCTCAGAAAGAATTGCCCAAAGCTAAACGGCAAAGCCCGCCGGAATTAGATTTGACTCAAAAACTTGCGGAACATTTAGGTTTATCCGACCAAATTCCCGCTTTAAAAGCAATCCAATCTCTCAAAAAAACAGGCGGCGTTCCTCTGGATTGGTATTACTTAGCTGCACAGTATTTTGAACGAAATAAAGGATTAGATGAAACTCAAGTGCGCGCCGTCTTAACCGATATGGTTGAATGTGCAGTCACTCTCATCAAACCCATCGCCGAAAAGTTTGAAATTCCCGACGGCTGGAACGATTTGCGGACGTATGTCAGTCGCATTGTTTCCTTGCCGACGGGGGCAGTTGTCAAACCTGAAACCGATCCGTTTTTACTAGAATTGGCGCGGTACAGTGCAGCAAAAATCACAGGGAGAGGACGCGAAAATGTTTGTGCGATGTCGAGTTCGGCTTACACTGTGACAGAACAAATGGAGGCGGCGACTTTATTTACTCCCCAAGTTTACAGCAACCGCCAAATTTTGTTTAACGCGCAAGCTGCCAAGCGTCAAATTTGCTCAATTTGGTCTATCGAAATCATGCTGAGACAAATTTTGATGAATCAAACCAATGCCACAGGAGGAGACTTTGAAGGGCGCAAATATCGCTATCTCTATCTTTACCCCGCTTACTTCTTTACTCCAGAAACCAACAATTTTCTTCAGAAAGCTTACAGTTGGATTGCTAGGACGCGATTTGATGCTGATATCCGCAAGCATTTAATTACTGACAAACAAATTGCCAATTTTACCCTTGACAATTATCAACAAGTTGATTCATTATTGATTCAGGAGAATTTGCAAGCAGAAGACGCTCGCACTTTCAAGATAAGCTATCCAGACAATCAACCGCTGACCTTTTTCTTCCTAGCATTGCCACCAGGAAAAGATGCCACAGATACGGAATCTTGGGTAATGCCAGCTTGGTTAGCCTTTGCTTTACCGCTAATTCTCGATGTCAAAACAGTGGCATCCGAGTCGCCAGTACCGCCATTCATTAGCGGTGCAGATTTTGAAAAAACCGTTGTGATTGATGGCGAACATCAAGCAATTCGTTCTCTAATTAAGCAAGATGAATATCGCTTAGACGGCATTTTGCCTCCGCCATCAAATCCGCCTAAAATTTCACCGCTAAATGCTCTAAGTGCCGCTTACTGCATTCACTTAGAAGTCAACCGCAAAAAAGATGGCAATCCCGACTGGGGGAAATTGTCAGATTTAGCACGCGATTTAGAAACCAGTCCTCTTTATGTCTTTCACTACCTGAATAAATGGCTGCGAAAACAAGACAAACTTGAGTCCGTACCCATTGCCAAAATCCGCCTGTACCTAAATTTTTACTACTACTTTGAACCGGAGGGAAAAACCGTGAATCAAATGCGAGAACTGACCGAACTGTACCGCCGCTTTTATCGGGCAAAAAGTCAATATGCGAAAGCTAATGCGGTGCTGAAACCTATTGACGAAGCTGCTGACGTTATTCTGAAATTTGATAAATCTTTAGCCAACAATACTGAATCTTTAACAGATATTGTGGGGGGACGTTTATCAAGGCTGATGAATAATGTGCGGCGGCGGGCGGCGGAAGGAAAACCGACACTTGCTTTTGTTGATGGGAAGTGGAAACCTGCTTTAAATTCTGAGGAAGAACGGCAAGCAATTTATGATTTTGCTAAGTATTTTGTGGAGGTGATTTTTGATGGGAGTTTGAAGGGCGATCGCGCGCGTTTAGCAGGCACTCAACTCAACTTAATCCGGGATACTTGCGATTACCTTTATCGCTTGGAAGACGACAAAGAACGCAAGGAACGCAAGCAGGAAGAACCTGATGAAGTTCCCGAAACAGAAACAGAGTCAGCCTAAATAGTCCCCATTTTTGCAATCAAATTGTACTGGAGAAACAACCATGAAATTTCTGAAAACCCTTGATTCTAAGTTTTTTCACGATGAAATTCCCGCAAAACCGATGGGAAAATATGCTCATTTCATCACCGTTCGCGTCACCGAATCTTATCCGCTGTTTCAGACAGACGGGGAATTGAATAAGGCAAGAGTAAGTGCTGGAATTGAAGACAAAACGCAGATCAGCCGTTTAGCAATGTTTAAGCGGAAACAATCTACACCAGAACGTTTAACTGGACGGGAGTTGCTGCGAAATTACAAAATTGGCGACTGGGAAAAGTGCGACTACAACGTTGATTTCAGCAAAACTACTCCTGATTGTATTTTGTACGGTTTTGCGATCGGCGATTCCGGTTCTGAGAAATCCAAGGTTGTTGTAGACACTGCTTATTCCATCACTCCCTTCGACGATTCTCACCTCAATTTCACCCTCAATGCACCGTTTGAAAGTGGAACAATGAGCCGTCAGGGGGAAGTAACCAGTCGCATTAACAGTCAAGACCACATTTTGCCTCAAGTCTTTTTTCCCAGCATTGTAACCTTGAAAGACCCGACAGAAACAGGTTTTATCTACGTTTTTAACAACATTCTCCGAACGCGGCACTACGGAGCGCAAACTACTCGCACGGGTCGAGTTCGCAATGAATTGATCGGAGTGATTTTTGGTGATGGAGAGATTGTTAGCAATCTGCGATGGACGCAAAAAATCTACGATTTGATGAGTGCTGCTGGCAAAATTAATCCCCCAGATCCGCTCAATGAAGATGATGTTTTGACTCATGCAAATCAAGCAATTTCTGAACTGATGGATGGAGAGTGCATCTCGCACCGCGATTTTCTAGGGGAATCTTTTAATAGCCTTTTGACCGAAATAAAATCGATTGCCAGCGATGAAACTAAACTGCAAGCAATGCTGACTCAAGCTAATACCGAATCAACAACTTATGCTCAGAAACATATCTTAAAGAGTTCTGAAAAAGGCAAGAAAGGTAAGAAAGCAGTTGCAGCGACGGAGTAACAACAATGGCTTTTATTTACCGCTGTCAAATCGAGTTGCACGATAGCCTTTATTTTGCAACTCGCGAGATAGGGAGACTTTACGAAACAGAGCCGGTAATTCACAATTACGCGCTTTGTTACGCCCTCGGTTTGGTGGATAGCGAAATCTATTCCACCACCGTTTCTGAAGAAGATTCCTATCGCTATTTCTGTCCCGAACAAGTTCCTAAATACGAGACGCATTTAACGGCGCTCAACCAACAGGGGATTTATGTTACTCCGGGGCGATCTATTTCTCACTCCTCTACCCTCAACACTTGGAAATATGCCAACAACAACTATCACGTTGAGATGGAGAAAACTCAGAAAAATATCCCTAGTTTTGGCAGAACCAAAGAAATTGCGCCGGAAAGCAAATTTGAGTTTTTCATAATCTCAGAGAAGTCTCTCAAACTGGCAAAGTGGATACGGTTGGGAAAGTGGATGAGCAAAGCAGCAGTCGAAATCGTAGAACAGAAGGAAGTGAAGCGCTCGACTTCTGAAGCTAACTTAAATTTTCCCTATCTGCTAAATCCTTTAGATGTGATGTTTTCCCATCAAGTGATTAGCTACGATGTGGTTAATATGCCTCCGGTTAGCCTCATCCAAAATGTCAAAATCCTAGGGCGATATTACGAGTTTGACAAACTCAAAATTCCGGCGTGTATGGAATACCGCTTTCGGGCCGATTAATAGGAGGCAGAGCCTCTAGAAATGCGTTCCCAGGTAGAACCTGGGAACGAGCAATTTACCATAATTACTGTAGGGGCGGGTTCACCAATATCTGTAATAAAAACGAGAGATTCTGTAAACCCGCCCCGATCTTCAATTATGGTCGATCGTTCCCATATCCTATCATATGATATCCCTTGGCTTGACCGTAATACCCCGACCGGGGCGGGTTTTTGAGATTGTCAATTATTGGCAGATATTGTTGGTAAACCCGCCCCTACAATATTATCGGTAATCGATCGCAAATCATATCATTTCCTGGTGGTCTGCAATGCTTTCAACAATCACCAACCATTAACCAAATATGCCGCACAGCCTAGTCCTCAACATCCTTCCCCTGGCCCCAATTCCCCCCGGATACCTCACCGGAAGACACCTGCACGCCCTCTTCCTCACCCTCGTGAGCTCCGTTGACAAAAAACTCGGCGATCGCCTCCACGAAGCCACCGCCCAAAAATCCTTCACTCTCAGCCCTTTGCAAACTAAAAAATGCCCTTTCAAAAAACACCATTTCCTGCAATGGGAACACACAGAACCGATTCCAGAACACACCCTCTGTTGGTGGCGAATTACTCTCCTTGATGACACTTTATTCGGCAAATTAACTCAGCTTTGGCTGAATCTCAATCCCTCGAAGCCGTGGCATTTGGGGCCAGCCGATTTGATGATTACCAAGATTCTCGGAACGCCCCAAGTAGATCAGCCTTGGGCTAATGCTTGCGATTACTCTCAACTGTACGAACAAGCTTCTGAAACTAATCGTTTAATTGCCTTCAGTTTTGCGACTCCTACAACTTTTCGACAGGGGAAATTTGATTCAGTGATTCCTACTAGAGACTGCGTTTTTAATAGTATCCTCAGTCGCTGGAATAAGTACAGCCCGATCGCAATTCCCGATCTTTCCTTCGATGCACTTTTTTCGACATTTGTCAATATCCGAAGTGAAAAATTGACAAACTATCAAAGCGATTTTGTTGGCATGGTTGGGGAGGTTAGTTATCGGATTTTGGGAGATGTCGAGCCCTTAGTGATTAAGCAAATTAATGCTTTGGCTGATTTTGCTGTTTACTGCGGGGTGGGGAGGAAAACTCCGATGGGGATGGGAATGACTAGGCGAATAGTTGTTAAAAAAGTTCTTGATAACTAAACGTAAAACCCATAGTCCGCCAGGGGTTGAAACCCCTGCCTCAAAGCTAAAGTCCTCTGAAGAGGACTGCAAGAATGAATGATTAAATTACTGCTTCAGTCGGTTTCAACCTTGGCGCTTACTGTTACCGATAAGCTCAAAATATCATCAATGATTCAATTACTTCTTCAGTCGGTTTCAACCGACTTTAGCTATGAGACAGGGGTTTCAACCCCTGGCGGACTGGCGGCTCACTAATTCCTCAAATAACTGGTTCCTAGGCTCTGCCTGGGAACCGATATCCAGAGGCTCTGCCTCGCTTGCTCAGGGAGGAAAATTGGAGGCAGAGCCTCCGGATCTGTGTTACCAGGCAGAGCCTGGGAACGAGTAGACTCTTGTGGAACAGGCATCTTGCCTGTTGCTAATTCTCAATTACTAATCTCCTACAAACCATCAAAATTATGAACGATTCTGATTACATTTCGATCGCAACTCTCAACCAATACTCCTATTGCGCTCACCGCTGCTGGCGAATGTCTTGTGCGGGAGAATTCACCGATAATCAGTATACCATAGAAGGGACAAGTTTGCACGATCGCGTTCACACGATGGGCGAAATTAACCGCAATGAAACTTGGCAGGTGCGGGCGATTTGGCTGAAATCCGAGCGCTACAAACTGATTGGTAAATCGGATTTGATTGAGTCGGCTGAGGGTGAGATTTACCCCGTTGAATATAAGCGGGGACGGAAGGGGGAATGGGATAACGATGAGTTGCAAGTTTGCGCCCAAGCGCTTTGTTTAGAGGAGATGACGGGGAAAACTATTGCGGCTGGATATGTGTATTACGCGCAATCGCATCAGCGGCAATTAGTGGAGATTTCTGAGCAATTGAGACAGGATGCGATCGCAACTATTGAAAAAGTCGGTGCTCTTTGGCGATCGGGAAATATCCCTTTACCAGTTTACACCGCTCGGTGTACCGGATGCAGTCTTTTTCCCCAATGTCTGCCCCAAGCTGCCGCCAAAGTCAACCGCTATCAAGAAGCAAGTTAACCTGCAAATAGGAGAATTCACAATGGGAACAGTTTATATTACTCAAGAAGATGCTTTTATCGGCAAAGTCGATGAACGTCTGACAGTTAAAGCTGACAAAAAAAATCTGTTGGACGTGCCATTAATTAAGATTGATGGTGTTGTTGCATTGGGACGCGCTACAGTTTCGCCGGCTGTGGTTGTGGAACTGTTGGAACGTCACATTCCTTTAAGTTTTTTGACTGTAAACGGACGTTATTTGGGGAGGTTGGAACCGGAGATGACGAAAAATATCTTTGTGCGAAAAGCTCAGTGGCAAGCGGCTGGGGAATCGGAAAAATCGGTGCATTTAGTTAGAGGTTTTGTACGGGGAAAGCTCAAGAATTACCGCAATACTTTGTTAGAATGTCAGCGCAAATATTCTCCACAGGATTTTGAAAAACCCATTGCCCAATTGAAACAAGTCATCGCGTCTATTGACAAAACTTCGAGTATTAATTCTCTGCGAGGATTAGAGGGGGCGGGTAGTGCGACTTATTTTGGCTGCTTCAATCAACTGATTCGCGTGCCGGAATTTAGCTTTGAAGTTCGCCGCCGCCGTCCGCCTACTGACCCGATAAATTCTCTGTTAAGTTTGGGATATTCTCTGCTGCGGCACGATGTTCAAAGTGCGGTGAATATTGTGGGGTTTGATCCGTATTTGGGATATTTGCATTTTGAGCGCTATGGTCGTCCTTCGTTAGCGCTGGATTTGATGGAAGAATTTCGACCTTTGGTTGTTGATGCTGTAGTGTTGAAGGCGATTAATTTGCAGAAAGTTTCCCCTAATGATTTTACGGCAGAACCGTTGAGCGGGGCGGTTTCTTTAACAAAAGAAGCGCTGCACAATTTTTTGCGACTTTACGAAGAAAAGAAGCAGTCAAAGTTCAAGCATCCTGTGATGGGCAAGTTGTGTACTTATCAAGAAGCTTTTGAAATTCAAGGGCGGCTGATGGCTAAGTATTTGATGGGTGAAGTTGATAAGTATCCACCTCTGATTTTGAGATAGGGAGGCAATTAAGTTATGTTTGTTTTGGTTTGCTACGATATATCTGAGGACAAGCGCCGCACTAAGATTCACAACATTCTCAAGTCTTATGGGGAATGGAAGCAGTATTCGGTGTTTCATTGCGAGGTGACGGATACTCAGTATGCCCGGATGCGCCAACGTCTGAGTAGGGTGATTAAGTCGGAAGAAGACAGCATCCTGTTTCACTATTTGTGCGCTTGCTGTCAGGGCAAGATCGAGCGGATTGGCGGCCGGGCACCGATCGATACTACGATCTTTATGGTTTGATTTTGCGTCTGGCTGTAGGTGTTAAACTGAGGGGGTGAATTTTAATGGCTGAGAGCTTTACTAGGACTGGGTTTGCAGTGGTTTGTACCTCATGCTGGTCAGACGCAAATGCTGAAAGCTTTACTGGGAGAGAGTTTGAGGTCTATTTGAATTTTGCCCCCTTGACAGGGCGATCGCTGAAACGGTATATTGATTGCAGTCAGACGCAACTGAACCTTGAAAACCTTATATTTCAAGCCTCCCAGACCCCGGCGGCCGAAAACAACCTAAAACCCTATCAGGGATTGAAACGTAATTGCGCGGCCGAAAACAACCTAAAACCCTATCAGGGATTGAAACCAAGTTGTTGCTAGTCTCAACTCCAAACTGACATTTAAGGGCCGAAAACAACCTAAAACCCTATCAGGGATTGAAACAGTTTCTTAACTCCGGCCACGGGTGGCATTCAAGCCGAAAACAACCTAAAACCCTATCAGGGATTGAAACGCAAAAATGCACCGCTTCTGATTTATGCCATCAAGCCGAAAACAACCTAAAACCCTATCAGGGATTGAAACGTGATGCGAGCCTCCATTAGCCCAACCGCAGTCAAGCCGAAAACAACCTAAAACCCTATCAGGGATTGAAACGAAAGCAATACTTCTGTTGTAGGGTTTCCACTAGAGCCGAAAACAACCTAAAACCCTATCAGGGATTGAAACAACTTCTAATCCACCGGGTGCGATATTTTCAAGTGCCGAAAACAACCTAAAACCCTATCAGGGATTGAAACCAGCGAGCCTAGAAAATCCAAGCGCATGATTGGTGCCGAAAACAACCTAAAACCCTATCAGGGATTGAAACTGGATGCTATTGCCTCAATGTACGAGGCTACCCGAAGCCGAAAACAACCTAAAACCCTATCAGGGATTGAAACGTGAAGTGCGATCAGCTACTAGACAGACACTAGACAAGCCGAAAACAACCTAAAACCCTATCAGGGATTGAAACCCAAAGACTTGTCCGCTAAGGACTTATCGGTCTCCGCCGAAAACAACCTAAAACCCTATCAGGGATTGAAACTATTAGCGACTTTAGCAACTTGTGGTAGCTGAGTAGCCGAAAACAACCTAAAACCCTATCAGGGATTGAAACACTTTTTCCGAGAGGTTTCTCGCTCGCTATTCCCCACCGCCGAAAACAACCTAAAACCCTATCAGGGATTGAAACACAACTTTGTGATTAAGAGGCCAAAAACTGCGGGGCCGAAAACAACCTAAAACCCTATCAGGGATTGAAACCTACATATAACGTCTAGCACCTTTTCGCTAGGAACCCAGCTGCCGAAAACAACCTAAAACCCTATCAGGGATTGAAACTCTTCCAAAGAAGTATGTGGGTTTTTCCGCAAGAGCCGAAAACAACCTAAAACCCTATCAGGGATTGAAACATCGATCGCCCGGTGGATAGAATCGCTCCATGAGCCGCGCCGAAAACAACCTAAAACCCTATCAGGGATTGAAACACTTGGGAGATCGAATCCCAAATTCCTCCAAAAACCGCCGAAAACAACCTAAAACCCTATCAGGGATTGAAACAAAAAGCGCCACAAATAAAGCTGATAGCGGTCGCCGAAAACAACCTAAAACCCTATCAGGGATTGAAACAAACTGGGTGCACACCACGGGGGCGATCGACGTTTGCCGAAAACAACCTAAAACCCTATCAGGGATTGAAACATCACATTTCATGATTGACTTGGTTGCTCCAGAGGCCGAAAACAACCTAAAACCCTATCAGGGATTGAAACCAGACTCAATTGCACTTCTAATTTGCTGATGTCGGACATTGCCGAAAACAACCTAAAACCCTATCAGGGATTGAAACATGACACTTGCTTGAGTATCTTGGCGCTTTGTCTTGCAAGCCGAAAACAACCTAAAACCCTATCAGGGATTGAAACGAGCACTGAGCAATTATCAGCACGGGAGAAATTGCGCCGAAAACAACCTAAAACCCTATCAGGGATTGAAACCCAACACTTCGGGACTTTCTTGAGTCCAAACTGCCGAAAACAACCTAAAACCCTATCAGGGATTGAAACAAACCGGAGAACTCAACTACTCTTACCATCGCTAGCCGAAAACAACCTAAAACCCTATCAGGGATTGAAACGAAATGGTAGAGCGCATCTATATATTGCTCGTTCCAAGCCGAAAACAACCTAAAACCCTATCAGGGATTGAAACTTTATGGCTAGCCCTGCTGAAAAGTTTTTTAACGGATTAGCCGAAAACAACCTAAAACCCTATCAGGGATTGAAACAATGTCTTTGACCACCACTAAGCTGTCGTTCTTAGCCGAAAACAACCTAAAACCCTATCAGGGATTGAAACCATTGTCTTTGATGTATTCGGAGAGCTTAGAAAATTCAGCCGAAAACAACCTAAAACCCTATCAGGGATTGAAACTCTCAAAACCCTGTTGCAGAGTGTGGGGAAATATTGAGCCGAAAACAACCTAAAACCCTATCAGGGATTGAAACTTGATGAAACGACTGTAGCACTCGGCCGACGCAAAGCCGAAAACAACCTAAAACCCTATCAGGGATTGAAACTTTGCTACTTTTTGGGGTGTTTTGGCGACGTTGATTCGCCGAAAACAACCTAAAACCCTATCAGGGATTGAAACTAAATATCATCTCCATCAGCAGAAGGCCGGATGCGGGCCGAAAACAACCTAAAACCCTATCAGGGATTGAAACTTGTTGTACAATTAGCTACCGTAGGTAGGTATGGCCGAAAACAACCTAAAACCCTATCAGGGATTGAAACGGCACAAATACGACTCAGGCAGCAAGTACCGCTTTCGCCGAAAACAACCTAAAACCCTATCAGGGATTGAAACATTTACACCCCAGTTGCCGAAGTTGAAGCGCAACAAGAGCCGAAAACAACCTAAAACCCTATCAGGGATTGAAACAATAGCTTTTTCAAAAGCTTCGTTAGTCGGCTCAGGCCGAAAACAACCTAAAACCCTATCAGGGATTGAAACATGGAACAAGAGGCTGAAGCTTGCGGCTTAAATAGCCGAAAACAACCTAAAACCCTATCAGGGATTGAAACTTAACGATAAATTCGCTTTGTATTATATAATTATTGCCGAAAACAACCTAAAACCCTATCAGGGATTGAAACTTTATGGAAATAGGACTTTTAGCTATTCGACTAACACGAGCCGAAAACAACCTAAAACCCTATCAGGGATTGAAACAACCCCTAAGACTACCTCGCGGTAGAAAACCTGGGAAGCCGAAAACAACCTAAAACCCTATCAGGGATTGAAACGAAAGGTTGCGGTGTTCGGCAGCGAAACGGCGCGCCGGCCGAAAACAACCTAAAACCCTATCAGGGATTGAAACGAGCGAAAGGGGCGGAAATGGCAAAATGACTTCAAGCCGAAAACAACCTAAAACCCTATCAGGGATTGAAACAGCTAATAAACCAGCAGTTGCGATGCCGAAAAGCCGAAAACAACCTAAAACCCTATCAGGGATTGAAACTAATTTGACGGGAACATAGGTAGGAGCAACACTTGCCGAAAACAACCTAAAACCCTATCAGGGATTGAAACAACTTTGATGACGGGCAAAGCTTCACTTCTCCTGGCCGAAAACAACCTAAAACCCTATCAGGGATTGAAACTTTAGCAAAGAGGATGTGTGCAGGGAAAATGACTAGCCGAAAACAACCTAAAACCCTATCAGGGATTGAAACGAAATTGGCCCGCCTTGCCTGCATCTCGATCGCGCCGAAAACAACCTAAAACCCTATCAGGGATTGAAACGATGACTCTAAGCGAAGTGCAAGGCCTGTACCGGGCCGAAAACAACCTAAAACCCTATCAGGGATTGAAACTTTGAGCCGGCTATCCAATATTTCCTCCGACAAAGCCGAAAACAACCTAAAACCCTATCAGGGATTGAAACATCAGACTACGAGAAAGAGCAAAGAGAACGCGATTATGCCGAAAACAACCTAAAACCCTATCAGGGATTGAAACTGATGCAGCAACGGTTTCAGACGGCGAATCGGAGCCGAAAACAACCTAAAACCCTATCAGGGATTGAAACTTCAATTCGGGCGATCGAACCCTCATAGTGTCGCCGCCGAAAACAACCTAAAACCCTATCAGGGATTGAAACCCAGTTGCTGCATTGTTCGATGTTGTATAAGTTGGCCGAAAACAACCTAAAACCCTATCAGGGATTGAAACAATGCTCCCATGATCTGCAGGAAGGTGGGAACCACGAGCCGAAAACAACCTAAAACCCTATCAGGGATTGAAACAGTTTACTGCTGAATCTTTGAATCTAAGAAGCGGCGCCGAAAACAACCTAAAACCCTATCAGGGATTGAAACCTGAATAATCTTTTGGGCGATCGCCCCTATCCGAGGCCGAAAACAACCTAAAACCCTATCAGGGATTGAAACGCTAAAGCACTCATTGCCAGTGCCAAACATGACCAAGCCGAAAACAACCTAAAACCCTATCAGGGATTGAAACTCCGGGCCAGTATCTCCAACGCGAAGAATGCTCGAAAGCCGAAAACAACCTAAAACCCTATCAGGGATTGAAACTCATGCCGGAAACCGGGACACGGAATGCTATTAATTGCAGCGCCGAAAACAACCTAAAACCCTATCAGGGATTGAAACTTTTCTTCATAGACTTGCAGGATTACAAAATTTTAGGCCGAAAACAACCTAAAACCCTATCAGGGATTGAAACTAGTAGTCATATAATCTCTAAGCTCCGCGCTGAGGCCGAAAACAACCTAAAACCCTATCAGGGATTGAAACCTGCTAGATGGATTGGATAGAAATAGTAGAAGAGCCGAAAACAACCTAAAACCCTATCAGGGATTGAAACCTCAATTCTCTTCATTATTGTCAAGGGCCGGCGCCCTCGCGCCGAAAACAACCTAAAACCCTATCAGGGATTGAAACCGGCATATTCGGGGCTATAGTCTCCTTTCATCCGGCCGAAAACAACCTAAAACCCTATCAGGGATTGAAACCATCACCCCGCTCTTCCATCACTCGCAAAGCCTGCCGAAAACAACCTAAAACCCTATCAGGGATTGAAACATACCTGTTTCCGGTGACATGGAAATTCCTCCAAGAGCCGAAAACAACCTAAAACCCTATCAGGGATTGAAACTGAAGAAAATCCAAGAATGCTCCTTCAAAATTGGCAGGCCGAAAACAACCTAAAACCCTATCAGGGATTGAAACCCTACTCTATCTAGGAACCCATGAACAATCTTATGCCGAAAACAACCTAAAACCCTATCAGGGATTGAAACCGCTGTCTGGAACCATCAACAGGTCAAGCTCTTGGCCGAAAACAACCTAAAACCCTATCAGGGATTGAAACTTCGGATGTGCCCAGGGGAACGACGGAGAATAACTGAAGCCGAAAACAACCTAAAACCCTATCAGGGATTGAAACCTGATTTAACTTGCTCTGTTACGGGCTGTTCCAGCCGAAAACAACCTAAAACCCTATCAGGGATTGAAACGATATATTCCGGCTTCTCTTTGGTTACGCCTTAGAATGCCGAAAACAACCTAAAACCCTATCAGGGATTGAAACATTTTATGCTGGGCTCGTTGGGGTGGTTCGGAGTTGAATGGCCGAAAACAACCTAAAACCCTATCAGGGATTGAAACTTATGAGACTAAGCGAGCTTGCGAAAACACTAAACAGCCGAAAACAACCTAAAACCCTATCAGGGATTGAAACAAAATATTTGGCTAGAAAAAACACCTGAACATAGCCGAAAACAACCTAAAACCCTATCAGGGATTGAAACGATGGAGATTGATTTGACGGACATCCACCAAGTAATGCCGAAAACAACCTAAAACCCTATCAGGGATTGAAACAAAAAGGAATGGCGCAAAAGGGAGAATATATAGCGCCCTGCCGAAAACAACCTAAAACCCTATCAGGGATTGAAACAATCCAGCAGTACCAGGCAAATCAGAAGCTTCTATCAATGCCGAAAACAACCTAAAACCCTATCAGGGATTGAAACCTCTGGCAGCTTTACTTAAAGGCGCTAATGCCATACAAGCCGAAAACAACCTAAAACCCTATCAGGGATTGAAACAACCTCATCGACTAGACCAACATCATCACAGACAGCCGAAAACAACCTAAAACCCTATCAGGGATTGAAACCTACTTACTGCTCTAACCTCGCTTAACAGTGCGAGCCGAAAACAACCTAAAACCCTATCAGGGATTGAAACATAACCAACTTAAACGGGCCTGTACCTACTATCATAGCCGAAAACAACCTAAAACCCTATCAGGGATTGAAACAATTTGTCGCCACATCGAGATAGCCAAAGCAAAGAGCCGAAAACAACCTAAAACCCTATCAGGGATTGAAACGCTTGTGCAGTCGGCGCGGGTAATATTGCTCGTGCCGAAAACAACCTAAAACCCTATCAGGGATTGAAACTGAAAAACGCCGTTTTGAGCAACAGGTCGCAGAAGCCGAAAACAACCTAAAACCCTATCAGGGATTGAAACATCAATGAAAAAAAGAACTCTAAATACGTCGTTACGCCGAAAACAACCTAAAACCCTATCAGGGATTGAAACTTTTTTATCTCATTTGAGATGACTACTTTTGAAGAGCCGAAAACAACCTAAAACCCTATCAGGGATTGAAACCCAATCCTTCCTCCGTTAGCCAATCTCCATCTAGCCGAAAACAACCTAAAACCCTATCAGGGATTGAAACTGTCATCTCTCCACTGTTGGTAGTAATCTGGGTGAGCCGAAAACAACCTAAAACCCTATCAGGGATTGAAACTGAGCGTAGGGTGTATGACTTGTCTCTGTCAGTGCCGAAAACAACCTAAAACCCTATCAGGGATTGAAACTCTCTTCTTTCACCTTAGAGAAAAGGAATTCAGCGGCCGAAAACAACCTAAAACCCTATCAGGGATTGAAACTGATCAATTTGCTAATAGCCGCTGCAAGACAAGCGCCGAAAACAACCTAAAACCCTATCAGGGATTGAAACATCCTGCACATAACTTATTCGCCAGGCAAAGGCAAAGCCGAAAACAACCTAAAACCCTATCAGGGATTGAAACTAAAGCCTCTAGAGGTTACTTCTATCTATCCCTAGCCCTTGCCGAAAACAACCTAAAACCCTATCAGGGATTGAAACGCAGAGGCCTTTGATATTGGAGAACGCAATGTCAGGCCGAAAACAACCTAAAACCCTATCAGGGATTGAAACAAAGAAAACGACTACAACAGCGGGTACACTTCTTGCCGAAAACAACCTAAAACCCTATCAGGGATTGAAACTCGTTGGGACTAGGGAATAGAGCTATAATGTATCAAGCCGAAAACAACCTAAAACCCTATCAGGGATTGAAACGCTTCTCGGTAGCTTCCGAGCGCAGTTCGTAATAGCCGAAAACAACCTAAAACCCTATCAGGGATTGAAACTCATGCCTTTATCGCGCTCCAAAACCCCTTTGAGCCGAAAACAACCTAAAACCCTATCAGGGATTGAAACAGCTGGTGCTACTTAAACCGAAAAGGTTACTAGGCCGAAAAGCCGAAAACAACCTAAAACCCTATCAGGGATTGAAACATTGCAGTAAAATCTCTTCCATAGTGGGCGAAAGCATGCCGAAAACAACCTAAAACCCTATCAGGGATTGAAACTTTCCCAGACTCCCATACGAGCTCTGATTGCCAATCTGCCGAAAACAACCTAAAACCCTATCAGGGATTGAAACAACTTTTCTCCGGCGTGGATGAAAAAGTTTTTTACGCCGAAAACAACCTAAAACCCTATCAGGGATTGAAACCGCAAGGGAAAAAGGGGACCATTTATTCTTGGAGCCGAAAACAACCTAAAACCCTATCAGGGATTGAAACCAAAGTTCAAGCGATAGGTTTCGGGGTCAATACCAGCCGAAAACAACCTAAAACCCTATCAGGGATTGAAACCTTTGATATGCCTGTGAAACATAGAGTTCCTGAAGCCGAAAACAACCTAAAACCCTATCAGGGATTGAAACTAATATCTAGCTCGTTTTCGTATTGTATTGTTACACGCCGAAAACAACCTAAAACCCTATCAGGGATTGAAACGCTAGTAGTGCGACTTTTCGATACAGAATTCGATCGGCCGAAAACAACCTAAAACCCTATCAGGGATTGAAACAACTTCGATCGCAGCATCTTTAGCATGCGCCTCAGCCGAAAACAACCTAAAACCCTATCAGGGATTGAAACAGAATCGGAGATTAGTTTTCGCCTAATGGATCAAGGCCGAAAACAACCTAAAACCCTATCAGGGATTGAAACGGCGTAAATTCCTACATCGAACAAATGGAGCCAGAGCCGAAAACAACCTAAAACCCTATCAGGGATTGAAACCTGATAGTGAAAGTGCGATCGCAATAAATGCTGGGCCGAAAACAACCTAAAACCCTATCAGGGATTGAAACGGGGAATAAAATAGTAAGTGTTTTTCCCAGACTGCCGAAAACAACCTAAAACCCTATCAGGGATTGAAACTCACAAGCCTTAGCGTAAGTTAGTTTCGTTAGGTGTGCCGAAAACAACCTAAAACCCTATCAGGGATTGAAACACCTACTAAACCTACTCAAACTTACTCACCCTCGGAAGCCGAGCCGAAAACAACCTAAAACCCTATCAGGGATTGAAACAAATACCTGCGAGACCGCAAAGTAATAGCACACCGGCCGAAAACAACCTAAAACCCTATCAGGGATTGAAACCCCCACACGATGTGCTTGGGATATAGAGGTGAAGCCGAAAACAACCTAAAACCCTATCAGGGATTGAAACCTTGATGTATTCGGAAAGCCTGGAAATTCCCAGCGCCGAAAACAACCTAAAACCCTATCAGGGATTGAAACATTCCCAAAGTTACAGAGCCAACTCCAGTACCCCGCCGAAAACAACCTAAAACCCTATCAGGGATTGAAACTAAAAGGTCAGCAATCATCAATGAGAGTAAAGAAAAGCCGAAAACAACCTAAAACCCTATCAGGGATTGAAACAGCCCAAATTGGCAGTGCCACTGCCGAAACAATTTAAAGCCGAAAACAACCTAAAACCCTATCAGGGATTGAAACTGGTGTGATGTGCCGGCATACTATTCCCCCGTCAAGCCGAAAACAACCTAAAACCCTATCAGGGATTGAAACGCGCGGTAGCCAGTGTATCCACCACTGAACTAACCAGCCGAAAACAACCTAAAACCCTATCAGGGATTGAAACAATGTCAACGATTATGGATACGTCATCCACAACGCGCGCCGAAAACAACCTAAAACCCTATCAGGGATTGAAACCCGTTTGTTGCCCGGTTTAGCAATTCTTGACGTTTGGCCGAAAACAACCTAAAACCCTATCAGGGATTGAAACCGCTTATTCGCAAGCTAAAACCGATGGAAAATTGCCGAAAACAACCTAAAACCCTACCAGGGATTGAAACTTCTATCCGTAGAAACGGTACTTCCGTATAGAGCCGAAAACAACCTAAAACCCTACCAGGGATTGAAACTACTCTATTCATCAAAATAGACCAAGGAGTAAGTAGCCGAAAACAACCTAAAACCCTACCAGGGATTGAAACTTTTGCAGTGACACTAACTATTCCCGAATTCCCATTAGGCCGAAAACAACCTAAAACCCTACCAGGGATTGAAACGAGTTGGTGATTGACACGCAAACCGGAGAAGCATTGCCGAAAACAACCTAAAACCCTACCAGGGATTGAAACCAAATTATCAGGATCTGCCAGGTAATTACGCCGCTAAGCCGAAAACAACCTAAAACCCTACCAGGGATTGAAACTAGCTGCCAGGGCCGGAGTACCCGATCGCCTCAAGCCGAAAACAACCTAAAACCCTACCAGGGATTGAAACTGAAACCTTGAAGAATCCTCAGATTGCCGAAAAACTGAGCCGAAAACAACCTAAAACCCTACCAGGGATTGAAACATATATTCCTGGAAAGAGGGCAAAACTGCACTGGTAAGCCGAAAACAACCTAAAACCCTACCAGGGATTGAAACCATAATTCCTGCGACCGTAACCACATTCCATCAGCCGAAAACAACCTAAAACCCTACCAGGGATTGAAACTTCATTCTCAATAAAGCCCGATCTTAACAGCGCTTTTTGCCGAAAACAACCTAAAACCCTACCAGGGATTGAAACTGAATATGCCAACCTCTCAATGTGCCGTCAACAGTTGAGCCGAAAACAACCTAAAACCCTACCAGGGATTGAAACCTCGCAGCTATCCATCTCCTTACTCATCTCCTTGGCCTTAAACAAATTTACTTCCAACACTCACTGCAGCGGTGGTGCTCATCGATAATCTCACATTTGATAAAAGTGGTCGGATTCAGGAATTGATTCAAACAACACGGTGTAGACTATTATATTTACCCCCATACTCTCCAGAGTTTAACAAAATTGAACAAAGAAGAGTCTTGGCTAAAAAGTCAAATTCGTAAACAGCTTGATGAGTTTGATTGCTTACATTTTGGCGACCCTTGGATGTCTTGCGCCTGGGAGCATAACACCGGCCGTTGCTAAATGTAATTTCCCAGATTCTTCAGTTGACAAAACCTCAAAATTATGACCACTCAAACAACTTCTCCACTCCTACTCAGTCCCTTCAAAATCGGAGATTTATCCTTAAAAAACCGGGTACTCATGGCACCCATGACGAGAGCCAGAGCCGGTGAAGCGCGGATGCCCAACGCCTTGATGGCAGAGTATTACACTCAGCGAGCCTCCGCTGGTTTAATCATTACAGAAGCCACAGTGGTTTCTACTCAAGCTAATGGTTGGCTCAATACCCCCGGTATTTATTCAGACGAGCAAGGCGAAGCTTGGAAACAAGTTGTGAGTGCGGTTCATGCCCGCGAAACGCCGATTTTCATGCAGCTTTGGCACTGCGGACGAGCTTCCCACAGCAGTTTTCATCAAAACAATCAATTGCCAGTTGCAGCCTCTGCCATCAAAATAAACGGAGAAGGCATTCATACCCCTGTAGGCAAACAACCCTACGAAACTCCCCGTGCTCTAGAAACCGATGAAATCTCCCTGGTTGTAGAAGATTATCGCAAGGCGGCGGAACGGGCAAAAATGGCAGGTTTTGACGGTGTAGAAATTCACGCGGCAAACGGCTATCTCATTGACACATTCCTGCAAACCAAAACCAATCACCGCACTGATTCCTATGGCGGATCAGTTGAAAATCGCTACCGTTTTCTTAAGGAAATTGTCGAGGCAATAATCACAGTATATCCGGCAAACAGAGTGGGAGTTAGACTTTCTCCCAACGGTGTTTACAATGACATGGGTTCTCCCAGTTACCGCGAAGATTTTCTGTATTTCGCGAAGCAGTTAAATGCCTATGATTTAGCTTACCTGCACTTGGTAGACGGTCTGGCATTTGGCTTTCACGAATTGGGAACGCCGATGATGATAGGAGAGTTTCGCGATGTGTTTGCAGGGCCGCTCGTCGGCAACTGCGGATATACTCAAGAACAGGCTGAAACGGCCCTGAGCAGCAAACTTGCCGATTTAATAGCTTTTGGTCGGGATTTTATCAGCAATCCTGACTTGGTAGAGCGTTTTACTAATGGTTGGCCGCTCAATCCGCCTGCTGAAGTCGGCGTCTGGTATTCTTTTGGGCCTGAAGGTTATATCGATTTTCCTACCTATAGCAATCCTAAATCATTTGCATAATTATTGTAGGGGCAATCCCACGCCCGGTTGCCCGATAGATAGGGGGTAGGCACGGGGAGTAGGGGTAGCACTACCCCTACAAATGTATCTGAATCATTTAGGATTGCTATATCAGGAACCAGCAGCTATTTCTTAGTTGAGTTTTTAGGGGCGGGTTTATCAATAAATACCGAGTAAGTGCATCATAGAGAATGGTCAACCCGCCCCTAATATCATGTCCGGTCAATTAACCATGATTCCTGTATGGGCGGGTTCACCAAGATATTGAATACAAACGGGAAAATCTGTAAACCCGCCCCGGTCTTTAATCGCGGTCAATCGATTGGACATGATATAAAAGATGTATGGTTAATTTCTCCAAATAAGAGTCGGAGTTGGACTCATATTTAATTTTCATCCCCCGTTGAAAACGAGTATTTATTATTTGTAAAAACACTTCTTATGGCTCCTGCCTCCCGTCCCCTGCCTCCTGCCCCCTGCCTCCCCTCTCCTGCCTCCAATTTCTAGCTTGGCTGCAAAAGTGAGAGGCTCCCAGTTGAGATCGAGAACGTTTCCCCATATCCTAATAACCATAGGGTACTTCAAAACATCCAAGCTGCTAGCTCAGCGTTTGAGTGCCTGAAAAAAATCCATAGCGGAAGCGCTTTTAACAAGATGGCACAAAATCACAAATCAACGGTTATCATTACCGGCGCTTCCTCCGGCGTCGGTTTGTACGGCGCGAAAGCTCTCGCAGACAAGGGATGGCACGTAGTCATGGCCTGTCGGGACGTGCGGAAAGCCGGAGACGCCGCGCGAGAGTTGGGCATACCTGAAGGCAGTTTCTCCATCATGGAGATTGACTTGGGCGATTTGGAGAGCGTGCGCCGGTTTGCTCGCGCATTTAAAGCCAGCGGCCGGCCTCTGGACGCTTTGGTGTGCAACGCCGCCATTTATATGCCTTTGATTAAGGAACCGCTGCGGAGCCCGGAGGGTTACGAGTTGACGATGACTACCAATCACTTGGGTCATTTCCTGCTGTGCAACCTGATGATGGAAAATATGAAGCCTTCCTATTATTCCGATGCCAGAATCGTGATTTTGGGAACCGTGACTCACAATCCAGACGAGTTGGGCGGGAAGATTCCGCCGCGCCCGGATTTGGGCAAGTTTGAGGGTTTTGAAGCGGGTTTCAAAGACCCGATTTCGATGGTTGATGGCAAGAAGTTTGAACCGGTCAAGGCTTACAAAGATAGCAAAGTTTGCAACGTGCTGACGATGCGGGAATTGCACCGCCGCTTTCACGAATCCACGGGGATTACTTTCACTTCGCTGTATCCGGGATGCGTCGCGGATACGCCACTTTTCCGCAACCACTATCCCCTATTTCAGAAGCTGTTCCCGCTGTTTCAGAAGAATATCACCGGGGGTTACGTGTCGCAGGAGTTGGCGGGAGAAAGGCTGGCGATGGTGGTTGCTGATCCAGAATACAAGCAATCTGGGGCTTATTGGAGTTGGGGAAATCGCCAGAAAAAAGATGGTAAGTCTTTTGTGCAAAAGGTTTCTCCCCAGGCCCGCGATGATGAAAAAGGCGAGCGGATGTGGGAGTTGAGCGCTAAGTTGGTGGGATTGACTGACGGCGCTCAAATGGGTGCTGCGGCTGGTGCGGGCCGCTCTGCATAATTCAAAGTTACAAACCCCCTTTATAAGACTTGGCTGTTGAAACCGCGTCTACGCACAGGATGTGGGTAGACGCGGACTCAATAATAAAGGGGCGATTCAAGTCGGATTTGGGATGATGCACCACAATCAAAGAAACCGGCTTTTTTAGTGGCTATGCCCGTTGTAACTCACATCTTGCACCATTCTCAAGAACGGGCAAGATGC
>NZ_JAUBTL010000012.1:5891-34955 GCF_036702475.1 Microcoleus sp. D2_18a_B4 | reverse complement strand
CCGTTCCACAAGAGATGAATTTTCTTCTTGTGGAACAGGCATCTTGCCTGTTCATAAAAAGATTATTGAGAATGGTGTCCGAGCTCATTGCACCATTCTCAAGAACGGGCAAGATGCCCGTTCCACAAGAGATGAATTTTCTTCTTGTGGAACAGGCATCTTGCCTGTTCATAAAAAGATTATTGAGAATGGTGCAATATCTCAGTTGTAGCGCGTTTCTGGTTTACCCTGGTGTCCAGGACTGTTCTGGTCGCTGCCTTACCATGAAAGCGTAGGTTTTGCAACCAAAAAATTTGGTTTTTTTTACGGTTTACGATCGACTTACACGATATTTTTTCGGATAAGAACCTGGTTGATGCGTAAGTGTTGGGAAATGAACAGCCGTCGATCGACCTTTTGGTTTGTAGCCGTCGCCGAAACTGTTGGCTGCGACGGCTGTTTCTTTTTTTTGCTGTTAAGATTGATTTTTACTTGAGGGTGCTCTATTGCGGAAAATATTTTCACCCAATTATTCGAGATAATTAGATTCTATGGCTTGTCGCTCGCAAAAAATATTTTTATTCGCTGGTATTTTGGGGTTAGTTGTGTTAGCAAAACCAGCGAAAACATCCGCTAGCACAGTTGAAATTTTGACCTCAAATGTTGAGGATTTGGCAGCAGTTAGCAGCAGAGGCGATCGAGCTTTCCTTCCCGATACTAATCTTGACAAACGCCAAGAATTGCCCGTAAAAGACGAGGAAACGCAGTTACCCGCTGAATCAGAACACCCGGTGGCGGCGGAAACTCCCGACTTACCGCCTTCCTCGGCAAATTCAGTCGATGTGACATCTTACACCATTCTCAAGAACAGGCAAGATGCCTGTTCCACAACGAGTGAGTTTGATTGTGGGGTGGGCATAGAGCCCGCCGGTAACAGGCTTATTGACAAGGGTGCAACATCTCAGACCGTTAGCGAAGCCCTCGGAGAGGATCGCACATTTAGCACAAAAACTCAAGAAACCGAGCTTTTTAACTCAGATCAAAAACTAGAAGAAAGTATTGACAGAAAAAAAATTGATTGGGGTATTGATCGAGCCTCGCAACTCAGCCAACTGCCCAACCCAATTCTGCCGCGAGAACCAGAATTACCAGCTCCTGAGCCGCCGCAACCCCCTGCGCCGTCTCCCCTCCCACCAGCCCCGCTAACACCTGTTCCCGGCGATGATAGACCGGGGATTATAGGTACAATTAGGGTCGATCGCTTTGAATTTGAGGGCAACACAGCCTTTAGCGATCGCGAACTCGCAGAAGTTACGCAACAGTTTGCCGGCCGCGAAATCACCTTTGCCGAACTGATCGCAGCCGAAGCAGCCGTCACTCAAAAATATGTAGCCGCCGGATACATCAATTCCGGCGCTGTAATCATCGCCAACCAAACCTTTCCGAGAGAAGGAGGTGTGGTGAAAATGCGGATTGTAGAAGGCGGATTAGATGAAATTGTGATTACTGGAAACAGGCGCTTAAATTCAAATTACGTGCGATCGCGCCTAGAACGTGCTACCAGACGGCCCCTCAACCGATCTCGCTTGCTGGAAGCCTTGCAACTGCTGCAACTCGACCCCTTAATTGGCAATATTTCCGCCGAATTGCAAGCCGGAAGCCGCCCGGAAAACAGCCGCTTAGAAGTGCGGGTAAAAGAAGCAGACAGCTTTAGCGCTGAAGTGTTTGCAGACAACAATCGATCGCCCAGCGTCGGCAGTTTTCGGCGCGGTGTTCGCATCAATCAAGCAAATTTGCTCGGTTTGGGCGACGGATTAGAGGTATCTTATGCTAACACCGACGGCAGCAACGAATTCAACGGCAGCTACACAGTCCCCGTCAACGCGCGTAACGGCACGATTGGGTTCGCTGCGAGTGCTGCTAGCACCAATATCATCGAGGAACCGTTTGATGCTGCACAAATTGAGGGGAAATCGCGGACTTACGAGTTAACTTACCGCCAGCCGATTGTCGAAAAGCCCGATCGCACTTTGGCCTTGGGACTGAGTTTTTCGCGGCAAGAAAGCGATACATTCCTGTCAGGGGAACGATTTGCGCTTTCGGCGGGAGCAAATGAGCGCGGCGAAACGCGGGTTTCGGCTGTGCGGTTTTTTCAAGAATACGTGCAGCGGACTTCCAACCAAGTGTTCGCGGCGCGATCGCAATTCTCCCTCGGCACTAATCTGTTCGGCGCTACTGCGAACGATAGCGGCCCTGACAGCAGTTTTCTGGCGTGGCGCGGCCAAGCCCAGTACGTGCGGCTGCTAGCGCCAGAAACCTTGCTGATTGTGCGTTCTGACATTCAATTAGCCGATCGCCCCCTGCTTTCCCTCGAACAAATTGGGATCGGTGGCGTTCAAAGTGTGCGCGGATACCGCCAAGATTTGCTGTTAACTGATAGCGGTGCGATCGCGTCTGCAGAAGTGCGAATTCCGGTTTGGCGTGTCCCGGAAGTCGAAGGATTGTTGCAAGTGGCTCCGTTTATCGATTTTGGGTTAGGATGGAACCATTCAGGAGAAAAGCCGAATCCTGACTCGGATAAACTGCTGGGTGCAGGTTTGGGGCTTATTTGGCAGATGGGCGATCGGTTGAATGTGCGTCTCGACTATGGTATTCCTTTGATAAATGCTCGATCGGGCGATCGAACTTTGCAGGAAAAAGGCATCTACTTTCGGATTAATTACTTTGCTTTCTAGCTAGTTCTGGCTGGGGTTGAAACCCCTGTATCCTAGCGGAATTCCACCGCTAGAACGATTAAATATAGTTCAGCTAATTCCATGCTCTACTTCAATCTAATATTAATTCCGGTTAGCTTGGAATGATTTAACCGCAGAGAACGCAGAGGATACAGAGGAAGGGAAGAGAGATGAATAATTCCGATAAAGTGCGGATTTGATATTATATCTAATCCGCACTTCATCGGAATAGTAAATTCCAGTTCACTGTTCACGGCGTCAACAGTCAACCGTCAACCGTCAACACTGAACATCATTCCGGTGTTACCGGAAATGATATAAAATCTCAACTCTCAAATCTCAAATCTCAAGTCTCAATTGTATAACTTAGTTAACACAAGAGGGCTGGTTTTATGGTTCAGACAAAAACTAAAATAACATTTGCAGAGTTTCTCGAAAAGTACCCAGACGGATCTGGTATCTACGAACTTGTAAATGGGGAGATTGTCAAAGTGGAAGCAACCAGGGCTCATAAAAATGTGGCACGATTTCTAGTATTTGGCTTTAACGATGAAATCAGGCGTTTGGGACTTGACTATATCGTTGACAAAGATATAGTTTTCAGAACTGTAACAGCTTCAGGACAAGAACAAGGCAGAAATCCTGATGTCGGCGTGGTTAAGGCATCAGTATGGAACAGTAATGTACGTGGCTACGGAGCCCTTACCGAACCTATCCAATTAGCAGTAGAAGTGGCCTCTACTAACTGGGAAGACGACTATGTAGATAAGCTAGATGAGTATCAAAGGCTCGGCATTTGTGAGTATTGGATTGTGGACTATTTAGCGATTGCTTCTAGGGCTTATCTAGGCAATCCCAAAATTCCCACAGTTTTCGTTTACTCTTTGGAAAATGGCAGTTATTTAGTTCAAAGTTTTAGAGGTAATGAGCGCATTATCTCTAAAACTTTTCCCGAACTAGAAATCACAGTCGAGCAACTTGTACTCAGCAGCCAAATTCAAAACCTTTAGAGAAACGAGATGAGATTACACCGATAAACTTTATCCTGGAAAGAGTGTTTTTATGTCTCCCTTGCATTACTCGTTACTATTTGCACCATTCTCAAGAACAGGCAAGATGCCTGTTCCACAAAGAGTAGATTTTATTATGGGGAGTAGGGGTTGGGCATCTAGCCGGGCCGTAAGTTACTCCCTACTGTTTGCCTTCCTGTTGCTATTTCCCACTTCCGCGATCGCCCAAATCATTCCCGATAATACCCTGGGCCCGGAAAGTTCCCGCACAGTTCCCGATACTATCAATAACCTACCCTCAGATAGAATCACTGGCGGAGCAACACGCGGCGTTAATTTATTTCACAGCTTGCGGGAATTCAACGTTGGTGAAGGGCGGGGAGCTTATTTTGAAAATCCCAGCGGAATTTCTAATATTTTTACCCGCGTTACGGGCCCCAACTCCTCAAATATTTTAGGGACTCTGGGAGTTTTGGGGAACGGCAATTTATTCTTAATTAACCCGAAAGGAATTGTATTCGGGCCGAACGCTCGGTTAGATGTGCGCGGTTCTTTTCTGGCTGGAACGGCTGACAGCATTGTATTTAATAACGGCTTTGAATTTAGCAGCGCCAATCCCCAACCAGCGCCGCTATTGACGGTTAATATTCCGGTGGGTTTGAGATTTCGAGAGAATCCCGGCGCAATTGTCAACACTTCCAGTGTCACCCAAGTTATTCAAGACACAACAATTCCAGTCGGTTTGGCAGTTCCTCCCGGTCAAACCTTAGCACTGGTAGGAGGAGATTTAATCTTTAACAATGGTTTTGCCAGCGCTTTTAGTGGTAATATTCAATTAGGAAGTGTGGCAAGTCCAGGTTTGGTAAGCTTCAACATCACGCCCATAGGATTAGGTTTAGATTATACAAATGTTGCCAATTTTGGCAATATTGAATTATCAGGTTTATCGGCGGTGACGGCGAGCGGGCCCGGTGGGGGCGCGATCGCACTTCGGGGAGGAAATGTGATTTTGCGCGATCGATCGAGCCTAGTCTCCGATACCTTGGGAAGCATTGACGGCCGCGGCATCAATATCGAAGCAGCACGATTTAGCCTTTTCGATCGAGCCTTTGTCGGCTCCACCACTACCGGAAGCGGAGCCGGAGGCCCGATCAAAATCCGAACCGCCGAGAATATAGAACTTAAGGGAATAGGATTTGAGAACTTTCGGCGACGGCTTCTCGATCGTGCTGCAGCACAACAGCCGGGAGATATCACCGAGCGCGAAAGCAGCATCATTACCGGAACTCTCGGTGCCGGCAGATCCGGGGAGATCGCGCTCGACACCAAACGATTAACTCTCCGAGACGGATCGGTAATACTCAACCCTACACTCGGTACGGGAGACGGCTCTGGTGTGACAATTAGAGCCTCTGAATCGGTAGAAATAAATGCCTCCGGGCTGTTGACCACAACTTTTAACAGCGGAAATGCAGGCAGTATCGCTATCGAAACCGGTCAACTGAGTGTCACCGACGGAGCCATCGTCTCGCCCTCGACTTTTGGTGCCGGGAACAGCGGAAATCTGAGCGTGAGAGCTTCTGACTCGGTAATAGTAGCGAGAGAGCGATCGGATAGCCCTTTGAGTACGGCTCTAGCCGCTAACAGTATTGGCGGCACGGGAAGGGCAGGAAACGTTGAAATTAACACCCGCTCCCTGCGCGTCGAAGCAGGGGCTAGCATCACTTCTTCGAGCGGGGCGAGAACTGCAGAGCAGGTGATTCCTGCGGGGGGGCCCGGCGGAAACATCACCATCAACGCCTCAGACTCGGTGGAAGTGCTCGGCACCGCACCGGGCGCTCGCCCTTCCCGAAGTCTAATCGCTGCGGGAACGGCTGGGGGCGGCAAAGGCGGTGATGTGACGGTGAACGCCAGACGGTTGATTGTCCGAGACGGAGGAGCTATCGGAGCCTCAACTCTGGGTACGGGACAAGGGGGAAATGTGACTGTCACTGCTTCGGAATCGATGGAAATAGCCGGAACTACCAGAGACGGCATCTTTCCCAGCACCATTGGCACAGCTTCGGGAGATTTGCTGTACCAGACTTTGTTGGGGCTGCAACCTCCATCTGGTGCGGCGGGAAGCTTGAGCATTGCAACGGGCCGATTGAGTGTCCGAGACGGCGCAGCGGTTAGCGTCCAGAGTTATGGAACGGGGGCGGCTGGCAGCATCAATGTTGTCACAGATTCGATCGCCCTCAACAACAAAGGCAGTATTGACGGCACGACTGTATCGGGTATCGGGGCTAATATTAACTTGCGATCGCGAGACATCCAATTGCGCCGCAACAGCCGAATTACCACAGATGCGGGTGCTGCCGACGGCGGCAACATCACCCTCAACAGCGATATCCTAGTGGGGCAAAACAATAGCGACATCACCGCTAACGCGAAGAGCGCTGCAGGTGGCCGCGTTAATGTCAATGTCCCGAATATCTTGGGCTTTGCAGCAGCGGGCCGCGAACAGGTGAGAGATCGGTTGGGGCTGAGCGACGCTCAATTTGCAGCTTTGCAAGTAACTCCTACATCTGAGCTTCCCACCAGCGACATCGCCGCCATTTCCCAAAGTAGTGGCCCGGCTTTGCAAGGTACTGTTACATTTAGTGCTTCTGGCGTCAATCCCGCTCAAGGTTTAGTGGAACTGCCGCAAAATGTTGTCGATCCGACTGCTTTAATTGCGGCAAATCCCTGCACGCAAGGGGTCGAGAGCGCATTTACTGTCACTGGGAAAGGAGGAGTGCCACCGAGTCCTAATGATGCCCTCAGCAGCGCTCCATCGCCGTTTCCGTGGGTGGAAGAGGCAGGAAGTTCGACAACGGGCAATGTACGGGATGTAACCGATCGAGCGAAGACGGAATTGGGCGCAATCCAGGATCGGGAAGTTGTTCCGGCTCGCGGTTGGGTGGTGAATGGTCAAGGAGAAGTTATGCTTGTGGCTGCGGAAACTGCGGGTCAATTGGACGATCGCACGAGGGATTCTGTATCGGTTTGTCCGCCCCGATGACCCATTGATTACAACTCACATCTTGCACCATTCTCAAGAACAGGCTTTCCGGCCTGTTCCACAAAGAGTAGATTTTTTTCTTGTGGAACGGGCATCTTGCCCGTTCATAAAAGCCTTATTGACAATTGTGCAACATCTCAGTTACAACTCACATCTTGCACCATTCTCAAGAACAGCCAAGATGCCTGTTCCACAAAGAGTAGATTTTTTCTTGTGGAACGGGCATCTTGCCCGTTCATAAAAGCCTTATTGACAATGGTGCAACATCTCAGTTACAACAAACACGTCAAACTTTCAGTCGGGCAGGGGTTTCAACCCCTGCCTCAAAGCTAAAGTCCTCGCTATGAGGGCTAATTAGTGTAAAAATCTTCTTCAGAGTCCTCCTAGCGAGGACTTCAGCTAAAAGCCCCGTGGAATTCATTCCCTGGCGGGCTAGAGGCTTAAGTTGTCACCAATGCCGATGACCAGAAAATAGCCAATGCTTTAAAATTTCTCGCCTTTGTCAGCTAACAAAAGATTAATTATGGTTTTCCCATATCTCTACTTCTGGCAATTACCCAAAATTAACGGACTAAAAGACCGAGACCAATACTATACAGCAGTTTTCAACTATCTGAAATACAGTAGCGACAAGACTGTGCCAAGACGTGAAAATTTAAGACCCAACCTACCGTATCTCTTGTTTTTATATAAGTGTCGATCCTTTAATAAAGGGGAGACAATAAATCTTCTCAACGCCCCCCTAATTCCAGGGCTGTTTCATTCTCACCAAAAACGAGGTTTTTGTAGGGGTAGTGCCCCCGTGCCTACCCCCGCCACCAACCATCGAATGGGGGTTTCAGCCCAAAAGGGCCGGCACGGGGGCACGGCCCCTACCAAGAATGAAACCGCCCTGCCCCTAATTCCCCTAAATGAATTAGGGGAAAATAGACTCGACTACAAGCGACATTTATTAGGGATTTTTGTCTTAAGTCTTCACGGCTTAGCCGGGCCGTCTTCCTACCATATCTCTCTACTTACCTCAACTAAAAATCGCTATATTTCAAGAGCGATTTACCTTTTACTTTTGAGTTGTTATTTGTGCCTTTTTCCCGGAAGTGCGATCGCCCAAATCACCCCCGACGGCACTTTGGGCCCGGAAAGTTCGCGCACAGTTCCCGATACTATCAACAACTTACCCTCAGATATAATCACTGGCGGTGCAACTCGTGGCGTTAACCTCTTTCACAGCTTGCGCGAATTTAACATCCGTGAAGGGCGGGGAGCTTATTTTGAAAATCCCAGCGGAATTACCAACATATTCACCCGCGTTACGGGCCCAAACTCCTCAAATATTTTAGGAACTCTGGGAGTTTTAGGCAACGGCAACTTATTTTTAATTAACCCAAAAGGGATTGTCTTCGGGCCGAATGCGCGGTTAGATTTGCGCGGTTCGTTTATCGGTTCAACGGCTGACAGTATTGTGTTTAATAACGGCTTTGAATTCAGCAGCACCAACCCGCAAACATCCCCGCTGTTAACCGTTAATATTCCCGTTGGTTTAAGATTTAGAGACAATCCCGGTGCAATTGTCAACCAATCGACGGCTTTAGGAAAGGTAAACCTGCCAGCATCTGCTGTGCCAATTCCGATTAGCGATCGAGTTGGTTTAGCAGTAGAACCAGGTCAAACTTTAGCACTGATTGGCGGCGACATCGAATTGCAAGGCGGCAATTTAACGGCCAGCGGCGGACAAATTTTACTCGGTAGCGTCGCTAGTCCCGGTTTAGTTAATTTTGCACTGACTTCTCCTGTTACTCCGCAGGGTAATTTAACTGTTAATTATGACAATATTCAGAACTTCGGCAATATTCAAATATCTGATGGAACACTTATTAACACCAGCGGAATTGGGGGCGGCAGAGTAGAGTTAAAAGGTGGAAATGTCGCCATCAGCGGTGCGCGAATTTATGCGCTGACACTCTCGAATATTGACGGTAGAGGTATCGATATCAACGCCCAAAATTTGCGAGTGCAAAACGGAACGCAATTTTCTACCCTGACTCTCGGAGATGGTGCAGGAGGTAATATCAACTTGCGCGTGGCAGATTCAGTAGAAATGAGCGGGCTGGGAGTTGATGGCTATCAACAAGTTGTAATTAAGTATCTGGTATCGGGAACCGCAGACCCCTTCGATCAGCTAATTATGCTGTTTAATGCTAGTGCTGGTGTTGGTTCGGGGGGCGATATTACGATCGACACCAACCGCCTACTCCTCAACAATGGGGTAGTAGGTAGCGGGATAACTTTTGGTGCTGGAAGGGGAGGAAACTTAATCATTCGCGCCAATACTTTTGAGATGGTGGGTTCTGGAATCAACAACGGGACAGCGAAAGAAAGTACCGGTGCCGGAGGAAGTATTACTATTGATGTCAATCGATTAATTATGCGCGACGGTTCTCTTCTGGGTACCACAAGCTACAGCAGCGGCCCGTCGGGGAATATCAACATTAAAGCTGCTGAATCGGTAGAATTGTCTAACACCGGCCCGAGAACTGTTGTGTCAACTGGAATCAGCACGCTGAGTATCGGTTCTAACGGAAGGGCGGGGAATATTAACGTTGATACGAAGCGCTTGACTCTTTCTGGAGGTTCTGCTTTTACTTTAGGAACGGGTGTTTTAGTGGGCAGGTTTTTGTTTTCTCAGGAGGGCGGGCCTGCGGGAAATTTAACTGTTAGGGCTAGTGAATCAGTAGAAATTTCTGGTATTTCCCAAGTTTTGACCAGCGGAATTCAGAATGCTAGCGCGCTGACTTCTGGAACTTTGAGTTCGAGTCGGGGCGGGGATATTCGGATTGATACGCCAAGCCTGACTGTGCGGGATGGGGGGATAGTTTCTACGAGTTCTTTGGGCTCTGGAGATGTGGGGAATATTACTGTTAATGCCGATCGCATTTCAGTCAGTGGCAGCGGAAATAATGGTCTGTTTGTCAGTACAATTGATGCTTCGGTGGGCAAGACATTCGGTACTAATCCCAATGCTACGGCAAATGCGGGTTCGTTGAATCTGAATGCCGATCGACTAATTGTCAGAGATGGAGCTACAGTGACGGTGCAGGCTACGGGAACCGGACGCGCTGGTAATATCAATGTTGTCGCAAATTCGATCGCTCTTGACAACAAAGCGAGGATTGACGGCACGACTGTATCCGGTACTGGGGCAAATATTAACCTGCAAGCGCGAGACATCCAGTTGCGCCGCAACAGCCAAATTACCACCGATGCAGGCAGTTCTGACGGCGGCAATATCAACATCAACAGCGACATTCTTGTCGCCCTCCCGCAAGAAAACAGCGACATTACAGCCAACGCCCGCACAGCAGGTGGCGGCCGCGTGAATATCAATGTCCCCAATGTGTTTGGTTTTACAGCAACGAGTCGCGAACAAGTCAGAAGCAGGTTGGGGCTCAGTGACGGCGAATTTGCAGCGTTGCAAGTAAGTCCTACTTCTCTAATTCCTAGCAGCGACATCGCCGCGATTTCCCAAAGTGGCGGCGCGGCTTTGCAAGGGGCGGTAACATTTAGTTCTGTTGGAGTGAATCCCGTTCAAGGTTTAGTGGAACTGCCGCAAAATGTGGTCAATCCGGCTGCGTTAATTGCTGCACATCCCTGCATCCAGGGGGCCGAGAACGAGTTTACTGTGACGGGGCGGGGGGGATTGCCACCGAGTCCTAATGAAGTTCTCAGCAGCGCAGGAGAACCGTTTCCGTGGGTGGAACCAGCGGTAGGTGGAAGTCAGCAAGTAGAAGGTCAAAGAACATCCATAGAAGTTCGGCCAACAGAAATTATTCCCGCTCAAGGTTGGGTAATGGACGATCGAGGACAAGTAACGCTGCTAGCCTATAATTTAAGTAATGGTGCATCTCTTCGCAATCCGAAATCAACAGGTGTTTGCGTACCTCAATAGGTAATCTTCAGCTTTTAGCTAACCCCTTGCTATTTTCCTAAAAGTAAATTAACCAGACTTAAAAGATGCCCGGTCAATCTTCCGCCCTATTTGTTGTATTTTTACTGTTGTGTCCTTTCCCTGTGAGCGCTCAAATCATCCCCGATAATAGCTTGGGTGCAGAAAGTTCGCGCACAGTTCCCGACACGATTAATAACTTACCATCGGACAGAATAGAAGGCGGCGCAACTCGCGGCGTTAACCTCTTTCACAGCTTGCGTGAATTCAACATCCCTGAAGGGCGGGGAGCATATTTTGCCAATCCTAACGGGATTGCGAATATTTTTACCCGCGTTACGGGTGGCAACCCTTCTAATATTTTAGGAACTCTGGGAGTTTTGGGAAATAGTAACCTGTTTTTAATTAACCCTAAAGGGATTGTCTTTGGCCCCAATGCTCGGTTAGATTTGCGCGGCTCATTTATTGGATCAACTGGTAGCGGCGTTCTCTTTGATAATGGCTTTGAATTTAGTGCAGCTAATTCTAATGCAGTGCCATTGTTAGCGATTAATATTCCTGTGGGTTTAAGATTTAGAGAAAATCCCGGTGCAATTGTTAACTCTTCGCAAGCAATCGGCCCCACACCAACCTTACCGCCATTGCCCGTAGAAATTCCTGTTTCTAACAAACTTGGTTTAGCAGTAGACCCCGGTCAAACTTTAGCATTAATTGGCGGTGACATTCAACTACAAGGAGGAAATTTAACAGCTTATACCGGACAAATATTGCTGGGAAGTGTCCAAAGTCCAGGTTTAGTACAATTTGAACCAACAGCTTTAGGTCTGAATTTAAACTACGGAAATATTCAGAACTTTGGCAATATCGAAATCAACGGTGCATTGATAAATACCAGCGGATTAGGAGGTGGAAAAATTGACATCCGAGGTTCAAACGTCACCGTTAGTAGTTCGGGAATTTATAGCCTAACACTGGGAAATATTGATGGTAGAGGCATTGACATCAATGCTCAAAATTTGGGAGTAGATAGAGGGTCACAAATTTTCACCCCGACAGTGGGAGATGGGAAGGGGAGCGATATCAACCTCCACGCTACTGACTCATTACAAATGAGTGGGCTGGGAATTCAGGGCTATCAGAAGCTTTACAACCAATATTTGACTTCAGGAACAGTCAACCCTTTTGACCCGCAAATTGTTATGAACTCTGGTACCGTTGGCAGGGGAGCCGCCGGAGACATTAACATTCACACTGGACGGCTACTGCTGCGCGATGGAGTGGTTGGCGGTACCGCCACCCTGGGTGCAGGAAATGGCGGAAATCTGAATATCCGCGCCAACACGGTGGAGTTTGTCAGTTCCTTGTTAAACAACGAAACAACAAAGGTAAGTACCGGTCAAGGCGGAAACATCAATGTTGAAGCACAGCGGTTAATCATGCGCGATGGTAGCTATCTCCTCAGCCTCAGCCGTAGTAATAGAGCATCAGGGAATATCGTCATTAAAACGAATGAATCTGTAGAATTGTCGGGAGGAATCCCTGGAACTACAACGCAAACTATAATTGGCACTACCACTGCCAATGGGAATGGGAAAGCCGGAGATATTACGATTGAAACTAAACGATTGACTGTTTCTAATGGAGCCGGAATTGCTTTATCCACGGGTGCGAATATTGGCGAATCCGTGCGCTCTACGAGTGGAGGCCCAGGAGGAAATTTAACTGTGAGAGCTTCAGAGTCAATAGAAGCGATTGGCGTTTCTGGAGTTTTGGGCACTGCGGGTTTCGCACCTAGTGGTTTTTCCACTCAAACTTTTAGCTCTGCTCCAGGTGGAGATATCCACCTCTCGACACCAAAACTGACTTTGCGGGATGGGGGAATAATTACGGCTGCTTCTTTGGGTGCAGCAGATGCGGGAAATATTACAATTGATGCCGAACGCTTAGAAGTACAAGGACTTGGGAATAACGGTCGCTTCAGGAGTAGAATTGAAGCTTCGGCTGGCAGTACATCTATCTTTGTCAATCCTAATGCTACGGCGAATGCCGGTTCGTTAAATTTGAATGTTAATCAATTGATTATCAGAGATGGGGCAACGGTGAATGTTCAGGCTTTGGGAACGGGAATGGCTGGAAATATTAATGTTATAGCTAACTCAATTGCCTTGGATAATAAAGCTAGTATTGACGGTACAACTGACTCTGGCGGGGGTGGAAATATTAATATCAGGGCGCAAGATGTACAGTTGCGGCGCGGTAGCAGAATTACAACGGATGCAGGTATTTCTGACGGTGGAAATATCAAAATCAATAGCGATATTTTGGTAGCTATACCAAGAGAAAATAGCGATATTACAGCTAACGCTCGCACAGCTAGAGGTGGTCAAGTTACGGTCAATGTACCAAATATTTTTGGCTTTACAAGCCTTAACCGCGAACAAGCCAGGAGTAGTTTAGGACTGACTGATGCTGAATTTGCGGCCTTACAAGTAAATCCTACTTCTCTAATTCCTAGCAGCGATATCGCCGCGATTTCCCAAAGTGGTGCGGCTTTGCAAGGGGCGGTAACATTTAGTTCTGTTGGAGTGAATCCCGCTCAAGGTTTAGTGGAACTGCCACAAAATGTGGTCAATCCGGCTGCGTTAATTGTGGCAAATCCCTGCATCCGAGGGGCCGAGAGCGCATTTACCGTCACTGGGAAAGGAGGAGTGCCATCCAGTCCTAATGATGCCCTCAGCAGCGCAGGAGAACCGTTTCCGTGGGTGGAGCCAGCGGTAGGTGGAACTCAGCAAGTAGAAGGCGAAAGAACATCCCTAGAAATTCAGCAAAAAGAAATTATTCCCGCTCAAGGTTGGGTAATAGATGAGCAAGGAAAAGTAACGCTGGTAGCGTATAATTTAAGTAATGGTGCATCTATTCGCAGTCCGAAACCGACGGGTGTGTGCGTACCTCAATAGGTAATGTTCAGTTTTTAGCTAACCCTTCGGTATTTTCCTAATACTAAATTAACCGGACTTAAAAGATGCCCCGCCAATCTTGCGCCCTATTTTTTGCATTCTTACTGCTGTGTCCTTTCCCTGCGATCGCCCAAATCATCCCCGATAATACCCTGGGTGCAGAAAGTTCGCGCACAGTTCCCGATACTATCAACAACTTACCCTCAGATAGAATCACTGGCGGTGCAACTCGCGGAGTAAATTTATTTCACAGTTTACAACAATTTAACGTGGGTGAAGGCCGAGGAGCATATTTTGCCAATCCTAACGGGATTGCGAATATTTTTACCCGCGTTACGGGTGGAAACCCTTCTAATATTTTAGGTGTGTTGGGAGTGCAAGGGAATGCCAACTTATTCTTACTCAATTCCAAAGGAATTGTCTTCGGCCCCAATGCGCGGTTAGATTTGCGCGGTTCATTTTTAGCAAGTTCAGCAGATAGCGTAGTTTTCGATAATGGCTATCAATTCAGCAGCAGCAATCCCCAATCAATCCCGCTGTTAAATGTCAATATACCTATCGGTTTAAACTTTCGAGAAAATCCGGGAAAAATCATTAACTCTTCAGCAGCACCAGCCTTGAGTTTACCAGAGTTACCTCCAGGGTTCCCGCCGATTTTTAATAACATTGGCTTAGCAGTTGATCCCGGACAAACTCTCGCCCTAGTGGGAGGAGATATTGAATTAAATCAGGGAACACTCACTGCATCAACCGGACAAATTTTGCTGGGTAGCGTCGCTAGTCCGGGGATGGTTGGATTTGGGGCAACGCCATTGGGATTAAGTTTAAACTATGACAAGATTTCCAACTTTGGTAATATTGAAATAACCAACGGCTCAGCGCTCAACACCAGTGGACTCGGTGGTGGCAAAGTAGATATTAGAGGTGGAAATGTCAGCCTTAACGGTGGGCGAATTTATGCACTGACTTTGGGAAATATCGATGGTAGGGGTATCGACATTAACGCTCAAAATTTTCGGGCCGAAGGTGGATCGCAAATCTCCACGCTGGCATTAGAAAATGGTGTAGCGGGCGCTGTCAATATCCGCGCTACCGACTCAGTAGAACTGAGTGGAATTGGAGTTGAGAGCTTTCAAAACTTTCTTAGTAAGTTTACAATATCTGGCTCGATAAATCCTTTTGACCCGCAAATTATTTTGGTAACTAGCACCAACGGCACAGGAAACGCCGGAAACATCACGATCGATACAGGACGACTGCTGATAGACAATGGAAGCGTATTGGGTAGCGCCACGTTAGGTGCTGGCAACGCCGGAAATATGACCTTCCGTGCCAGGGTTTTCGATATGGCCGGTTCTGGGATCAACAGCGGCACAATTGCGGGGAGTACGGGTAAGGGAGGAAGTTTCACCTTTGAGGGAGAACGTTTAAGAGTGCGCGATGGCGCTGGTATCGTCAGCATTACTCGCAGTGAAGAAGCAGCGGGGAATATCAATATTCAAGCTTCCGAATCAGTAGAAATTTTGCGAACTCCCGACGGCAATCCTACCCCAACCTTTATCGGCGCAACCGCAATCAGCACTAATGGGAGAGCCGGGGACATTAATATCGACACGAAGCGGTTGATTATCTCTGAAGGAGGCGGAATTAGTTTATCTAGCGGATCTGTTGTTGGCAACCAACCGTTGAATACAACTGCGGGGCGAGGAGGTAATTTAACAATTAGAAGCTCTGAGTCAGTAACAGTCGAGGGTATTTCTGGAGTGTTGGCAAATGGGAGTCGGACTGCTAGTTTCATCTCCGCTGATGCCTACTCTGCCAGTCCCGGAGGGAGCATGAACATTTCTACACCTGTAATGACTCTACGGGATGGGGGAATTATTTCTACGGCATCTTTAGGCGCAGGAGATGCGGGCAGCATTACGATTAATGGGGGTCGTGTAAACGTGATAGGTAATGGGGGTTCAGGTGAATTTAACAGTCAAATTCAGATTTCCGTTGGGATTGCATCTGGTGTAATCAATCCCAATGCTACGGCGAATGCAGGTTCGTTAAATCTAAATGTCGGGCAATTGATTCTTCGCAATGGGGGAACACTCAATCTGCAAGCCTTGGGATCGGGACGGGCTGGTAACATTAACGTGGAAGCAGACTCAATTTCCCTTGACAACCAAAGCACCATTGACGGTAGAACTGAATCCGGTGCAGGAGCAAATATTAACCTTGAAGCACGGGATGTCCAGTTACGCCGAGGCAGCAGAATTACAACTGATGCAGGTAGTTCTGGCGGCGGTAATATCAACATTAAAAGCGATATTCTGGTGGCTTTACCCAAGGAAAATAGCGATATTACTGCTAATGCGCGATCGGCCCAAGGTGGTCGCGTTAATATTAATGTCCCCAATGTTTTTGGGTTTACCTCAGTCACTCGTGAACAGGTTCGAGGTAATTTGGGATTAACAGATGCTCAATTTGCAGCGTTGCAAGTAAGTCCTACATCTTTAATTCCTACCAGCGATATTGCGGCGATTTCCCAAAGTAGCGGCCCGGCTTTGCAAGGTAGTGTAACATTTAGTTCTTCTGGGGTGAACCCCGCTCAAGGTTTAGTGGAACTGCCGCAAAATGTGGTGAATCCGGCTGCGTTAATTGCTGCAAATCCCTGCATCAGAGGGGCCGAGAGCGAGTTTACAGCTACAGGGAAAGGAGGAGTGCCTCCAAGTCCTAATGATACCCTCAGCAGCCCTGTATCGCCGTTGCCTTGGGTAGAAGAGGCAGGAAGTTCGGCAACGAATGTAGAGGGTTTAATCGATGTAACCGATCGAGGGAAGAAGGAAGAAGGGGAAACCCCGGAGCGGGAAGTTGTTCCGGCGCAAGGTTGGGTGGTGAATGCGAAAGGAGAAGTTATGCTTGTTGGATATAATCCGGGTAATGCTGCTGACTCTCGCAATCCTCGACCGAGTTCTGGTTGTGTGCCGCGTTGAAATTAGGTTTTTTTTACCGCAGATGTAGGCGGATTAACGCGGATTAACGCAGATGAAGAATAAGATGTATTTTGGTTAGTTAGTAGGTGTGTCTGCAGTTGTAATTTTATTTTCTAAATATGAAGTTTACCCGATCGCTCCGGCAAGTAATTCTGTTATTTGTGATTTCCTGTCTGCTAGCAGTTGCGATTCCTCCTGGAATTGCTCAGGTTAATCCACCACAAACGGTGCAGCTTGTTCGACAAGCTCGAACTCTGTACCAAGAGGAACGTTTTTCGGAAGCTGTACCTTTGTTGCAGCAAGCGGCGGCGCAGTTTGAGGCAAAAGGCGAAAATCTCGATCGCGCCACCGCTTTGAGCAATTTAGCTGCAACCTATGGGCAGTTGGGGCTTTGGGAAGAAGCAGAAAAAGCTGTAAATTCGAGTTTGTCGGCAGTGCGAACACAAGCCAAAACTCCCGAACAGCAGCGGATTTTGGCTGAAACTCTCAACATTCAAGGACAGTTGCAACTTGAACGCGGGCAGACTCAAGATGCGATCGAGATTTGGACGCAAGCTGCTAAAATTTTCGAGCAAATTGATAGAAAGAACCAACTTTTTCAAGTTCAAATTAATCAAAGTCGGGCTTGGGAAATTCTCGGACTTTACCCCAGAGCTTGCAAAATGCTATTAGCTTCTTTCAAGTTGGAAAACCAAACTTGCGAAGTTTCGGCAGCGGGTTTGGAAACTTTGAAAAATCAGCCAGTTTCTCTCGAACAAGTCCGGGCAACTCATGCTTTAGGGCGGGTACTGCGGGTTTTGGGACAACTGGAACGATCGCAGGATGTGCTTTCGGCGGGCATCGAAGCAGCCCAAAAATTAGGTAGCCGATCAGAGGAGGCTGCAATTTATCTCAATCTGGGCAATACGGTACGGGCTAAAAGCAATAAACCGGGTTTGACACCAGAACAGCGGGCGGATTGGGAACGCTTTGCCCTAGAGTATTATGCTCGATCGATCCAGGCGATGCCGGATCGATCGCCCCTACAAATTCAGGCAAAGTTAAACCAATTGAGTTTGTTACTCGATCGCAAAGATTGGTCTGAAGCAGAGGCTTTGTGGCGTTCTCTCGAACCTCAAACCGCTCAATTTGGGTCGAACCGCGCCGGACTTTACGCTCAAATTAATCTAGCTCAAAGCTTGATGAAATTAGCTCAGTCGCCTGCGAAAACTTTGAGTTTAAGCGAGATTGACACCATGCTCGATCGCTCTGTCGAACGAGCAAACAGTTTGGGCGATAAACGCATACAAGCTTATATTCTGGCAGCGAAAGGCAAACTATCGGAAATCCAACAGCAGTATCAGAAAGCGGAAAATCTCACAACTGAGGCTTTGAGTTTAGCACCGGCGTTTCAATCTCCCGATATTGCTTACCAATTGTTTTGGCAACTGGGACGGATTCGGAAAGCTCAGGGAAATACAGAAGGGGCGATCGCTCAATATACTCAAGCTGTGAATGTACTGTCTTCTCTGCGGGGCGATTTGGTAACAGTCAATCCCGAAGTGCAATTTTCGTTTCGGGAAAGTGCCGAACCGGTTTATCGGGAATTAGTCGGGATGCTTTTGCAAGAGGAATCTCCCAGTCAAACTAAATTGAAACTAGCGCGCCAAACGGTGGAATCTTTGCAGTTGGCAGAATTGGACAACTTTTTCCGGGATGCTTGTGCTGATGCTAAACCAAAGTCGATCGAGGAAATCGATCCGACAGCGGCGGTGATTTATCCGATTATTTTGAGCGATCGTTTGGAGGTAATTTTGTCAATTCCCGGCAAACCCCTGCGCCGCTACGCTACGAAGAAGTCTCAAGCTGAGTTGGAAACTGCCTTCAGACAAGCCAAAAATACCATCAGGCCTGCTGCTTTCCCCCGCGACAGGAGGCAACCCGTCGAACAGGTTTACGACTGGTTAATCCGCCCTGCAGAGGCGGATTTGACAGCCGCCGGGATTAAAACCCTGGTATTTGTGCTCGACGGTTACTTGCGGAATCTGCCGATGGCGGTGCTGCACGACGGTGAAAAGTTTTTGGTAGAAAAATACAGTATTGCTTTGGCGCCGGGACTGCAACTGCTGGCACCGAAACCGCTGAGCAAAGTCAAGTTAAAAGTGCTCACCGCTGGCCTCTCGGAAGCGCGTCAAGGCTTCTCGGCTTTGCCGGGGGTGAAGGAGGAAGTTCAGCAAATTGCAGCCGAGATGCCGGCGAGTTCGCTGCTGAATGAAGATTTTGTCAGCGGGCGATTGCAGGATCGAATTAAAGCGGTATCTTACCCGATCGTCCATTTGGCAACTCACGGTCAGTTTAGCTCAAATGCAGCGGATACTTTTATTGTGACTTGGGATCAGAAAGTGAATGTTAAGGAGTTCGATCGACTGCTGCGAGCCCGCACTGGGGAGAAACAACAGCCGATCGAACTTTTGGTTTTGAGTGCTTGCGAAACTGCTTCGGGCGATAACCGGGCGGCTTTGGGTTTGGCGGGGGCGGCAATTCGATCGGGTGCGCGCAGCACCGCCGCCACCCTTTGGCAAGTCAACGACGAATCTACAGCTATCTTTATGACTGAGTTTTACAAGCAACTGGCTTCTTCTAAAACCAGCAAAGCTGAAGCCCTCCGCAACGCTCAATTAACGCTGCTCAAAAACCCACAGTATCAGAATCCGTATTTCTGGGCACCTTTCGTGCTGGTGGGGAATTGGCAATGATTTAAGATCGGGCATGGGGCATTGGGCATTGGGCATTGGGCATGGGGCATGGGGCATGGGGCATGGGGCATGGGGCATGGGGCATTGGGCATGGGGCATGGGGCATGGGGCATGGGGCATCGGGCATTGGGCATGGGGCATGGGGCATTGGGCATTGGGCATTGGGCATGGGGCATGGGGCATGGGGCATTGGGCATGGGGCATGGGGCATTGGGCATGGGGCTGGCAGTCAACTGACAACAGTCAACAGTCAACTGACAACTGACAACTGTCAACAGTCAACTGACAACTGACAACTGTCATTTGCAGTTGGTTTTTTGTTAAAGTTTGTAAACTGTTAAGAGTGCTTTTTGCATCTAATATTTTTTCGAGGAGTCCCATGAAGCAACTTTTGATTGCTGAGCGCTTTTGCCTAATTGCCCACGTCTTGTCAATGGCTTTTGGATTGGCAGGGTTGCTGCTGATTTTACCCCGCCCCGAATTGGTGATGAGTTTGCCACCAGCAGGGCAAACGCTATTCCAGTGGGGGATGGCTGGGGGTGGAGTAGTTTATATCATCTTTGGTGCAGCAGCAGTTGCTCTCTATTCCTTGCGGACGTTGGGTTGGGGTGCAACTCTGGGTTTTTTACTGCCTTCTGTGTTTTTGTCCTTGAGTAGCGAGTTGTTGGGAACGAGTACGGGTTTTCCCTTCGGCCACTACCACTATTTGAGCGGTTTGGGCTACAAAATTGCAGGGCTGGTTCCGTTTACAATTCCCCTCTCGTGGTTTTATCTGGGACTGGTTTCCTATGTAATTGCTCGCGCTGGAGTAGCTGGCGGTAAAGGTGAACTCAATTGGGTGCGCCAAATAGGGGCGATCGCCCTTGGTGCTTTGCTGCTAACTGCTTGGGATTTTGTACTAGATCCGGCGATGAGTCAAACTTCTGTGCCTTTTTGGGAGTTTGAGGAACTTGGGGCTTTCTTTGGGATGCCTTACCGCAATTTGGCTGGCTGGATGGGTACGGGGGCGCTATTTATGTCCTCCGCAGCTTTCTTGTGGAGAAAAACACCGATTAAATTAGAGCGATCGGAATTGGGTTTGCCCTTAATTGTTTATTTGGTAAACTTTGCTTTCGGAGCAATTATCACTGTAGTTTCCTTGGATTCTCGGTTCTGGTTCCCGACATCGCTAGCGGTGCTTCTGGGTGTAGTTCCGGCGATCGCGTTAAGCTGGATCGCTAAACCCGCAACAGGTGACGTAACCGAAACAATGCCGTCTTTGGAGACATCTGTTCTCACGGCCCAAATTCCACCTCAGCCGGTGGGCGTTTTGCGTAAGTGAGTTGCTAGTGAGCAACCCCGGCTGATTTAGCAAAAATTTACACTAAATTTTGAGCTAGTTTAAAAACCCGGTTTCTACAAGAAACCGGGTTTTTCAGCTATACAGTATTTCTTCTGTTTTCCAAATCTGTGTAACGGGCAACAAATTGTTAATCAAGTTGCTGCCGATTGTGATAGAAAATTACCTCACGGATAGAGCAAAATTGATGAAATTGCAATTAAGGCCCAAAATAGTAACTTTTATCCTTAACCCACTCGGGTCGAGGCAAGCCAAATTTAGTTTCCAAAACCATTTCAGCCGTGTTCAGTGCCCCTTCAACCCAGCCCTGATTTTCAGAATAGCAATCGCCACAAAGAAAAACATTATATCCAGCTACAGGCTGGCGGATGCGCGGCGCAACTTCCCAACTGCGGACGTGAGGATTCCAAAAATACCAGGCTCCGCCAAACGGGTCTTCCATCCAATCGTGGTAAATTGCTGCGTAGGGGTCAGGGATTTCACAATTGTGCATCTCTTTAAGTTGCCGCTGGATCTCCATCACCATATCGTGAGGTGCTAACAGACTTTGTTTCAGTTGACCTCCGTGACGGCCCATATAGGGCGGATTGTGCAGTCCGAAGCGATCGGGTTGCAAATAACCATCCCAGAATGAGGCAGCGCGGTCATCATTATAGCTAGCCATCATTAGCGACATTCCTTTGTTTTGCCCTTCTGTCTCAGTACCGACGTAATAGCACTGTCGCAGCGGCAAGTCAGTGTCAGAACGACCCTTCTCAATCTTCGGAGAAAGTTCTTGCCACCAAGGTCGATCGTAACTGAGAAAAAGTTTACTAGAGGCCTGAGCGGTGACAGTTGCCAGATCCTTCTTAAACTGTGGGTTGAGGAAGATGAAGCTATCAGGATCGAGTAGTTCGAGCGATCGCTGCGGCATTGCCAAAACCACATAACGCGCATATTGAACGCTGCGAATCGGGTTGTCGGGTGCGCCGACAGTCATGGCAATTAGTTGTTCTCCGTTATATTCCTCCACCTGTAACTTGTACAGCTTTTTGTTAGTTATCACTTCACCGCCCATCTTGATAAATTCAATCGCAAGGGTTTCGGGGATCTGCTGGTAGCCTTTATTTAACTTAAAATATTTATCGTCAGCATAGTTCCGCAAAAACTCTAGAAATGCGCCGTAGGAACTCCAGTTTCCGTATATCGAGAAATAGCCACTGGCAGCAATCACGAGATTGTAAGCTTCTATACTCAACTTACTAGCTAGCAAGTTCCAAAAACCAGTTTCATAGAGTGGCTGGTTGTACAGTGGCTCATCCTTAACCCTAGCGTTACGGAGAAACATGATTAGGTCTGTACCGGACAAACCCTTAGCTTCTGGGACGAGATTGTAAACTGCATTGGTCACTAAATCGATTGGATAGGTGCCTTTCTCTTCATCCGTGAGGAAATACGGTACTTTTTGGGGATTAGGGTAATCATCAAAGCTGAATCGCTGCCGTCGCAGATATTGAATATTGTTAGCAAAGTTGAATGAGCTGACCTCTAGGTTCAGTTCATTTGTACACAAACCATAAACATTTTGCTGAGACTGGAGAAAGCGCATTCCGCCCATTTCAGCCGGAATATTGGGTAATCCAGGCATATTAATTGACCAGAGCCGACCCCCAATGCGATCGCTTAGCTCAAAGAGCCTGACATCTATCTGTTCCCTCCCGCTTAGCTCCAAAAGGCGTTTAAGTACAGGACTTTCATTAGGATTAGCCTTCATCAGACGATAAGCAGTATAAGCACCAGAGACACCGCCGCCGATGATGGCGATGTCCGTTAATGGGAATGGTGGGGACTGAGGGTTTGTGATTTTTATATTCATCTGAAATCCTTGAGATATAGGGTAAAATAATCTCAATCTAGGGTAACAGAATATCAGCGGGAGTGCTATTTTCTCTTCCACAATCTACTAAAAAGTTTATAAATAAATTATTATTTGACGCAACCAACAGTTTTTTTGTGCTACCTTGGTTAGTCAGATGAAAGGGTTGCCAAAAATTCAATTTTAAAATTCACGACTTACGCGCTTACTAGGATTTTCTGTAGTTTTGAGCGTAACGAAGCGTTTCCCTTACCCTTGCTACATCGTTACAAGGCCTAAGTCCTAAAATTGACATACAGCCTCTAAAATATTGCACAAATTGAAAAATCAACAGCAATAATATGTCCTTAACATCTTTGAAACGTTCAGTCTCTAAACTTTCAGACAAAGTTCCCCTCCGCATCGTTCTCGTCGTACCCTTTGTTCTCCAAATATTTGGGACAGTAGGGTTAGTAGGGTGGCTATCATTTCGGAATGGGCAACAAGCTGTCAATGAGGTTGCTTCACATTTGCAGTCAGAAATTAGTTCTCGCATTCAAGAACGTTTAGATCGCTATATGGCAACTCCTCATTTGCTCAACGAGCTCAATTCCAAAGCAATTTATTTAGGTAACTTGAACTTGCAAAAACCGAGTAGCCGCGAACGCTACTTCTGGAATATTATCCAATCATTTGATTCAGCAACTCATACCTATATTGGGACTACAAAAGGAGAACTTTTTGGCTCAAAACGGGTGGCAGATGGCTCAATACAGATCGGTCTGGCTGACGCATCGACGAACAATAGCCTCAATTACTATTCTGCTAATAGTCAGGGCGATCGCATTGGCGAATTCAAAACATCTACTCCTAGTTTTGATGCGCGAGTTCGACCTTGGTACAAAGCTGCTATAGGCGCTGGTAAACCTGTATGGAGTAAAATTTATACTGATTTTGTCAGCAAATCTCTTTTGATTACAGGCGTTCAACCTATCTCCGACAAATCAGGAAAAATGGTGGGAGTTCTCGCTGTCAACATTACCCTCACTGAAGTCAATAAATTTCTCAACAGTTTAAAAATTGGCAAGTCGGGGCAAACTTTTATTATAGAGCCGACAGGAGAACTTGTTAGTACATCTACTCTCGATCCCGTTTTACTTGTCAAAGGAAAGGAGACAGAGCGTGTCAATGCTGCATCAAGCCAAAATCCCTTAATTAAAGCAACAGCAAATCAGTTAAAAAAACACTTTGGCAATCTTACTGAAATTAACAGCGTTCACCAATTAGACTTTAAGCTCGACGGTAAGCGGCAATTCATTCAAGTACAGCCGTTTCAAGACATTCGCGGTTTAGACTGGTTAATTGTAGTAGTAATTCCCGAAGCTGATTTTATGGAGCAAATCAACACCAATACCCACACAACTATACTGCTGTGTATAGCAGCATTAATCGTAGCAACGGGTGTCGGCATTCTGACTGCAAAATCCGTAATTCAGCCACTTTTACGTTTAAATAGAGCAGCCAAAGAAATCGCTCAAGGCAAATTAGAACAGACAGTCCAAATAGAACGATCCGATGAACTAGGAGAGTTAGCTACATCATTTAACAGCATGGCACAGCAACTACAAGAATCCTTTGCTGCTTTAGAATCTAAAAATGCTGATTTGCAACGGCTCGATAATCTCAAAAATGAATTTTTAGCTAATACTTCTCACGAACTTCGCACTCCCCTAAATGGCATGATTGGAATTGCGGAATCGATGATTGATGGCGCTACTGGCGAAACCACAGAAATTCAGCGCAAAAACTTGTTAATGATTGCTTTAAGCGGACACCGATTATCCAATTTAGTGAATGACATTCTCGATTTTTCAAAGCTCCGGCATAAAAATATCGAGCTACAATTAAAGCCAGTAGGGATGCGAGAAATAGCAGAGATAGTTATTATGTTTAGCAACTCTCTAATCGGCGGTAAAAATTTGCAATTAATTAATAAAATTTCTTCCGACTTACCCCCCGCTGAGGCCGATGAAAATCGCCTCGAGCAAATTATGCACAACCTAGTCAGTAATGCAATTAAGTTCACTTCTGAAGGTCAGGTAGAAATATCAGCCGAATTAGTAACAGAACACAATTTAATTTCTGAGTCAGATAATGTGATGCACTCATATTTAGCTGTTACTATTTCCGACACAGGAATAGGAATATCTGAAGATAAATTTGACCGCATTTTTGAATCATTTGAGCAAGGCGACGGTTCCACAGCACGGGAATACGGCGGTACAGGTTTAGGTTTAGCCGTTACCAAAAAGCTAGTCGAATTACACGGCGGCGAAATCAAGGTAGAATCAACAATAGGTGTGGGTTCAAAGTTCACCTTTACGATCCCTGTTTCTGAAGGGGAAGTTGAGCAAAGGCGAGATGTTTTTCCCGTTGCTAGTTTCCAGTTAGCTGCTGATGGACTATTTGACAAAGAGCTTCAATCTTCAACAGTAAACGGTCAAGAAAAAGCATCTCAAATAAAAATTCTGATCGTAGATGACGAACCAGTTAATCTTCAGGTACTTGTCAACTACCTTTCCCTAACAAATTATACAATAACCCAAGCTAATAACGGGTTAGAAGCCTTAGAAATGATTGAAAACAATTTCATTCCAGACCTAATATTGCTAGATGTGATGATGCCAAAAATGACGGGTTATGAAGTCACAAAAAAAATTCGCGAGCGTTACACTCTGACTGAAATTCCCATCGTGCTATTAACTGCCAAAAATCAAGTCAGAGACTTAGTGGAAGGATTGAGTGTCGGTGCTAACGATTATCTTAGTAAACCAGTTGCTAAAGATGAATTGTTAGCCAGAATCCAAACTCATATTAACCTGTCCCGTCTGCGCGCAGAAAACATCCGCATCAGCGCAGAATTAGATATTACGCGCCGACTACAACAGATGAACTTACCCAAAGAATCAGAACTACAAGCGATTGAAGGTTTAGAAATTGCAGGATTTATGGAACCAGCAGAGCAAGTAGGCGGGGATTATTACGATGTACTAAACTGCAACGGAAAAGTTAAAATTGGCATCGGTGATGTAACTGGACACGGATTAGAAAGCGGCGTATTAATGATGATGGTGCAAACCGCAGTGCGGACTTTAATGACAAATAATGAAACCGATACTGTAAAATTCTTAGATACAATCAACCGCACAATCTATGATAGTTTGGAGCGGATGAAGTGTAATAAAAATATGACTCTTTGTTTGCTAGACTATAGCGAACGCACCCTGACTTTGAGCGGTCAACACGAAGAAATGATTGTGGTAAGAAATAATGGCGAAGTAGAGTTAATTGATACGATGGATTTAGGATTTCCGATTGGACTGGACGCCGATATTGCAGATTTCGTATCATCAACTAGCGTCGAGTTGAATTTAGATGATGTTGTTGTACTATACACTGACGGGATTACTGAAGCTTTTGATATCAATAAAGTAGAATACGGTTTAAAGCGGCTTGTAGAAATAGTTAAACAAAACCGCCAGCATTCAACTATTGAAATCAAGGAAACTGTGATTGCGGACGTGAAGCGCCACATCGGGGAGCAAAAGGTGTATGATGACATCACTTTAGTTGTCCTCAAACAAAAGTCTTGAAATTACTATCAAAATCAGTAGGACAGCGCCACCTAAAATCATAGTCCCTGATGACGCTCCGATCGGCTTCCAAATAGTCCACAGTTGCCTGCTATGATATTCAGCACGCAGTCTGTTAAGTTAGTGTGTGTTTTTAGCTAAGCCTAAAGAGTGCCTTTTTTTCTGTATTTTAGGTTTCAGATTCCACTCACTTTTTTTCTGACTGCGCTCAGTCCACATTCAAAAGCTGTCCGCAGTATTGTAAATCTAAAATCTAAAATCCAAAATCTAAAATCGATATGATCGCCCCTCACCTGTTCTCCCAACCGCTGACAAGTATCATCCCTGTCGCACTCTTGCTACTGCAATTGCCCGCCGCAGCCATTCTTATGTCGCGTTTGATTAAAGGCCCATCGCGTATCCCGCCCCTGGAACCGGATTCGCCGACGCTAGATTTGTTAGGTGCTTGTACTGCGGTAGTACCGACTTTAAACGAAGCCGATCGAATTTCGCCTTGTTTGGAAGGATTAAGCCGCCAAAGTTACGAACTCCGAGAAGCGATTGTGGTTGACAGCTATTCGGTAGACGGAACCGGAGATTTAGTCAAAGCTGCTGCACAAAAAGACCCCCGGTTTCGCTTAATTAACGACGATCCGCTGCCGGCGGGTTGGGTAGGGCGTCCGTGGGCGCTGAATGCGGGTTTTTTGGCAAGTTCCGAGAAGTGCGAGTGGATTTTGGGGATAGATGCGGATACTGTGCCACATCCGGGTTTGATTGCGAGTTTGCTGAAGACGGCGGCGGCTGGAAATTACGATTTGATTTCGCTGTCGCCGCAGTTTATCCTCAAGTATCCGGGGGAGTTGTGGCTGCAACCTGCTTTGTTAATGACTTTGGTTTATCGGTTCGGGCCGACGGGGACTGGGGGGGATGTGCCGGAACGGGTGATGGCGAACGGTCAGTGTTTCTTGTGTAAGCGCGAGGTTTTGGTGGCTTTGGGGGGCTATGAGGTCGCGAGGGGTTCGTTTTGCGATGATGTGACTTTGGCTCGCTATGCGGCTGCTAAGGGCTTTAAGGTGGGCTTTTTGGATGGGGCTAAGGTGTTGAAGGTGCGGATGTATGAGGGGGCGATCGAGACTTGGAATGAATGGGGTCGATCGCTGGATTTGAAAGATGCTGCTTCTGGCGCTCAAATTTGGGGCGATTTGTGGCTGTTGCTGGCGGTTCAAGGTTTGCCGGTGCCGATTGTGTTGTGCTATTTGCTGTTTGGTTCGCTGCCGGCGGTTGGTGTATTTCCGCACTTTTGGCTGTTGGGATTGAATGTATTTTTGGTTGCGGTGCGATCGGCTTTGTGTTTTGCGATCGCTCCTTCTTACGATACAACTGGGGCATCGGGTAAATGGCTGTTTTGGCTGTCACCTTTGGCCGATCCGCTGGCGTTTTTGCGAATTCTAATTTCTGCGTTGAATCAGCCTACTCAGTGGCGCGGCAGAAATTATGAATAATCGTTAAATTTTTGCTAGACATTAATTAAGGGCGATCGTCTGTAGGGAAACGGCAATGCCGTTTCCGGCGGGGTTCTGCGAATGAAAGATAATTTACAGCAGATTCCAGGTTTATGAAATACACCCCGCGATCCGGCGAATGCGGTAGGGACAAAGGCTTTCGCCGTGTCCCTTGTATGTTAAGAGTAGTCTGGTGGAAGACCATGAAAAAGTCTATCTGCTTCGGTCAGGTGAAGCTGGCGTGTCCCTGAGACCTTAATAGACTTCTTGCAAAAAAAATATGTGTTATACTTAAAAGTTTGCTCAAGTTTAGGTCAAACTTTGAATTATTGGGTTGATTGGCATCTCCTTAAACTTGCCCAGCCTGCTAGATTATAAAATTGGCTAAACTTTCCATAATAGCACAAAATTATTTTGCAAGAGGTCTAATATTTCTGAGGCGATCGCACTTATGCAGTTTGGGTCAACTGGTACAGGTTTATAAGAGGCGATCGCAATATTCAAAACGGCTAATTAATTCCTTAGCGTAAGTTTCTGTTCGATTGCTCACTTCACCCCTTGCTGCTGTTTTGCGTGTTCCACTTCAAGGTGAGTGATGAATTTTTCAAGTTGTGGTTTGTTGAGTTGGTCACGGGAAATGAGAAAGTCCGACAGGCAATTAATTGCCTGTCGGACTTTCTCAAAAAACCCGGTTTCTTCGCTACTTTTTCCGATTGGGATTGACAGCTCATCCTGCGATTATGCAGCGCCAATCCTTGAGATTATCGTTATATAAAGAAATTGGTAGCGGGAATAGAGCCAGCAGGAGGTAACGTCCCAGTAGTTGTTAATTTGATCACTAAATCGTTACCCGCATGAAAACCAGCAGTAGCATCATTAATCACAAGGTAAGTACCCGCAATCGAGGCATTTGTAGCCACAACTAAAGCAGCGCTATTAATTGCTAGAGCTTGGTTTCCGGCTAATGCTCCATTAGCGTCGATCAACACTTGATCTACCAGAAGTTGTAAAGTGGTGGCAGTGCTATTATCGGCAGCACGGCTAAAGCTACTAGGGGCATTCATCACGGCTCCAGCTTGGGTCAACAAGTCGATTTTATCAGTGCCGATCGCAAAGTCGCTAACGCGATCGCTGGCGGATACAGAGGATTGTCCAAACTGGAAGAGGAAAGTATCTGCACCCGTACTACCCGTTAGAATATCTTGAGCGCCCCCCCCGTTGAGCGTATTATTAGCGGTGTTGCCCAAAATAGTGTTGGCTAGAGTATTTCCAGTGCCGTTAATCAGTGCGGTGCCTATTAAAGTCAGGTTTTCAACTTCGGCAGGTAAGGTGTAGGTGAGGGTTGAGCGCACCTCGTCGGTTCCTCGACCTGCA
>NZ_JAUBTL010000012.1:0-5791 GCF_036702475.1 Microcoleus sp. D2_18a_B4 | reverse complement strand
CTCCTACATTATCCACAATGTAGATATCGTTACCCAATCCGCCTCTAAGTTGGTCGGCTCCGGTACCGCCGTTGAGCGTATTATTAGCGGTGTTGCCCAAAATAGTGTTGGCTAGAGTATTTCCAGTGCCGTTAATCACTGCGGTGCCTGTTAAAGTCAGATTTTCAACTTCGGCAGGTAACGTGTAGGTGACGCCAGATTCCACTAAATCGGTTCCTTGACCTGCAAGTTCTGTGACGGCATCTCCGGAATTATCCACAAGGTAGATATCGTTACCCAATCCGCCTGTAAGTTGGTCGGCTCCGGTACCGCCGTTGAGGGCATTATTAGCGGTGTTGCCGATAATAGTGTTGGCTAGAGTATTTCCGGTGCCGTCAATCACTGCGGTGCCTGTTAAAGTCAGGTTTTCAACTTCGGCAGGTAAGGTGTAGGTGAGGGTTGAGCGCACCTCGTCGGTTCCTCGACCTGCAAGTTCTGTGACGACATCTCCTACATTATCCACAATGTAGATATCGTTACCCAATCCGCCTCTAAGTTGGTCGGCTCCGGTACCGCCGTTGAGCATATTATTAGCGGTGTTGCCCAAAATAGTGTTGGCTAGAGTATTTCCAGTGCCATTAATCACTGCGGTGCCTGTTAAAGTCAGGTTTTCAACTTCTGTAGGTAAGGTGTAGGTGACGCCAGATTCCACTAAATCGGTTCCTTGACCTGGAAGTTCAGTGACGACATCTCCTGCATTATCCACAACGTAAATATCGTTACCCAATCCGCCTCTAAGTTGGTCGAGTCCGAGTCCTCCGTCTAAACGGTCATTATCATCGCCACCATTTAGGGTGTCGTTGCTGGCCAATCCATTGATGGTGTCATTGCCGGCAAATCCATTGATGGTATCTGGATTGGGAGTTCCGCTTAAGTTATCAGCGCCAGGTGTGCCATTTATAGTAGGGAAGCCGTTGTCAGTAATCGCAATATTTTGAGTAGTGTTTGTTCCCAACCCTATCCCAGCCGAAGGATTACTAATGGTTAAAGTTGCAGTTTCGCTTCCTTCAATTAAGGCATCATCGACAACAGTGAAAGTGACAGTACCTGTAGTTTGTCCGCTGGGAATGGTAATGGTTGTGTCGCTGAGGTTGTAGTCGCCGGCGGTGATACCTGTTCCTGTTACGCCTAAGTCAACGGTTTGAGGGCCCTCCACGGCAGTGGATGCCGTGGCGGTGACGGTGATGGCGGTTGTTCCTGCTTCTGTGCCAGTGTTACTGCTAACTGAAAGGTTGACGTTAGGGAAGTCGTTGTCAGTAATCGCAATATTTTGAGTAGTGTTTGTTCCCAATACTATCCCCGCCGAAGGATTGCTGATAGCTAAAGTTGCAGTTTCGCTTCCTTCAATTAAGGCATCATCGACAACAGTGAAAGTGACAATACCTGTAGTTTGTCCACTGGGAATGGTGATGGTGGTGTCGCTGAGGTTGTAGTCGCCGGCGGTGATACCTGTTCCGGCTACGCCTAAGTCAACGGTTTGAGGGCCTGTAACGGCGCTCTCAGCGGAGGCGGTGACAGTGATGGCGGTTGTGCCTGCTTCTGTGCCAGTGTTACTGCTGACTGAAAGGTTAAGGTTGACGCTGGGGTTAATGGTGATGTTGGCGGTTTCGGTGGCGCTGCTGAAAACGCTGGATGTGGTGTTATTTGTTCTGTCCGTGGTGTAGTCTGCTACACCGCCATTTGTGCCAACTATTTGATCCCAGGCGGCGAAGGTAATGGCGTTGGTGAGGGTGCCGTTGTAACCTGTGTTGGGAACAAATCGGATTTTTGTATTAGCATCACTGGCTAATAGTAAGGCGTTGGTGGCGGAAACGGCTGGGGCGTTATTCCAGGTTGTGCCATCGGTGGTGTATTGCCAAGTGCCGTTTGCGGTGTCTAGGGCGCTGATGGCGATGCCTTGAGAGGCGCTGGCGTTGGGATCGGTGATGTTTGTGCCGCCGAGGTTGGTGATGATGGTGCTGATGAGGGTGCCTGTGCTGGCGCTGTCATTTTGGTTTTGAGGGTTGAGGATGGGGGTGCCGCTGTTGTCGAGGGTGGGGGAGTCGTTGACTAAGACGGTGACGGTGGTGGGGATGGAAACAACGCCGTCGGTGGCTGTGTATTGGAAGAAGTCTTCACCGTTGAAGTTGGGGTTGGGGGTGTAGAGGATGTTGCGCGCTTTGTCTATAGCGATCGCATCGATACCAAAATCACCACCATTCGCATCCGGGTTGAAGGTGGGATCGGCGGCACCAGTTGTGGGGTTTAATTTGGCGATTTTGTTGCGGGGTTGGCCGCCGATGTTGGTGAAATTGCCGCCCACTATGGGGTTGCCGCTGCTGTCTATGGCGATCGCATTGACTTGACCATTCGCATTCGGGTTGAAGGTGGGATCGGCGGCACCAGTTGTGGGGTTTAATTTGGCGATAGAGTTGCGGGGTTGTGCGTCGATGTTGTTGAAAAAGCCGCCTACTATGGGGTTGCCGCTGCTGTCTAGGGCGATCGCACTGACTGCACTATTCGCATTCGGGTTGAAGGTGGCATCGGGGGCACCAGTTGTGGGGTTTAATTTGGCGATTTTGTTGCGGGGTTGTGCGTCGATGTTGGTGAAATTGCCGCCCACTATAAGGTTGCCGCTGTTGTCTATGGCGATCGCTACGACTGAACTATTCGCATCCGGGTTGAAGGTGGCATCTGCCCTGCCATCGCTATTCAACCGAGCAATTCTGTTGAGTGCAGCTCCGCCGATGGTGGTGAAATCGCCGCCGACATAAATCCAGTCATTAATAATCGCGGTGCCATTGGTGGGGGCGATGATGATGCTTTGTACTGAGGCGCGCCCGATGGCTGTGTCGTTGGCGAGTACGTCGATGCCGACAGAGGGCGAGTTGACTGTAACGGCTTGGGTGTCTGGGTTGGCGGTGGCTAGGATGTGGCTGTAAGTTTTGAGGGTGGTTTCGGTGAGGGCTAGTTGGGGCTTTTGCGTTGATGGGGGGATGAGTTGGGGGATGTCCCAGGTGCCACCGAGTGCGCTGTTACCTGTAGGTTGGGAGTTGGCGCTGATGTTTGCGCCTGTGAGTTGGTGCAGTTGAGTCAGGAATTGGTGTCCTCTGTCTCGGGCTGCTAGGTTACATCCATATAAGATGATGTTGGCGTTGTCAGTGAGGCTGTTTCGCCACTGTTGCAATTGGTGGCTGTAGTTGTGGATATTGTTGCTGTTGAGTTCTGTTGTGCCTAGGTACAGGCTGCCAGAATCTCCGTGGGTGATGATGTGTAGAGCATTGATGTCTGTATGCTGAGCTAGGATTGTGGCGATTTGCTCTACGGCATCGGGCTGGCTTTTGAGGATGTAGGTGGCGGTGTCGGGTTTGATGCCGGAGATTAGGTGCTGGCTGTCTGGTATTGTGGGGTCAAGGATGACTATTTCTGTGGGCTTGTTGCTGGTGCAACCAACCAAACTTCCGATATTGTTATTTAGGGAACGGTTAATTTGAGGTAGAGTTTTCACAGTTTTTTGCTTTTAATGTAGTTCGTGGTTTTTGAGTTGATCGGGAGATGACCCCGATTTGATTTTGGTTTGTGATATTTCTACCTGGTGGTGGATGACACTCGCCGATCGTGATGAGTAATATCAAAAGGGTAAGAAAAACACTTCTAACCGGGACAAAGGCTCGAAACCTTTGTTTTGTAGGGCTTACAAATTAATATTTTGTCTGATACCGATTTAATGGGTCGTTGCACATATCTTGATCCCCCTAAATCCCCACCCCCCCTAGGGCGTGTTTTCAAACCCGGAGATCCCCCCTAGCCAAGAGGGCGGGCACGGGGGCACCGCCCCTACTAAGGGGGGGACAAGAGCACTCAAAGTCAACCCCTACTCCCCTTCTTAAGGGGGATTTAGGGGGATCAGGATCTGATGGATCAGTTTGAAAACACGCCCTAGCCCCCCCAAGGGGGAAGGGGGACTTTGATCGGAATCCTGTCCCCCCCTTATTAAGCTATGCTTTATAAACATCTTTCTTAACAAGAAAGTTGACAAAAGTAACTACTTGTGTAGCGGATATGGGGGCGCTCGCGGACGATCGAATACGAATTATCCTGATTCGAGTTTTCATTGATATCTCCGTCTTTCAATGAGTTGGCTCAAGTGCGTTCGGGGTTTTTCCCGATCGCACATTTTGAACCAATAGAATAAAATGTTTTTCTGCCATTGGCTCACGGCGGTTTACCAAAATTATCGTTGATAGGAGCGACACAATTTGCGAGCGCAGCTATTTCACCCTGAAAACATACAAATTCAAGTTGTTTTCAGTTGATTAAATAGTAGCCAACCCGTCATAATATCATCCAATCTTCTCAAGCCACGCCACAAAGTCTTAACTCCTGGAAAACCATCATGTTTTCGTCCTAAAAAACCTCCCAATTTGGCAATCCAACCAACAGCTTCCCCTAAAGTTGGCGGGGAAGAATGAGGATAACTTTTGTGATAAATTGTTGCATAAAGAGCCTGCCATTCTCGATGTGATAACATAGTTTCACAACTGGCATCAGGCGCGCTGCGAGCCAGATGAGTAATATAAAGCAAACGCCAAGCTACTATCGAATAAGTAGCTAGAGCCATTTCCAACCTCTCTGCTGTTTCTAATTGCAGCTTCTCAATTCCACAACCACTTTTTAATACATAATGATAACGCTCAATCAACCAACGATAACTATACCACCTCACATAAGTAGTCACATCCTCAATACAAGTAATAGGTAAAGTTGTTAACAGCCACCACTCAATTGCTTCTGCCTCCGATGGTGCTGATGATTCTCTTACTAAAATAACTTGCAGTTCGAGCGGACTTAATTTCTCTTGTTTAGCCCGATTTTTAGGGGGTTGAATAGTTAAGGTTTTATACCGAATAGTTAAAGTTGCTACTCGTGATGGTCGAGTCGGGTTGCGCTTTAATTCAACAGTCATCGTGGCTTGCGGTTCGACTAACTCCATCTCTGCTTTAAGATGGTTGGATGAAAACTCTAAACATCTGTTTTGAGTAGCTCGAATCAAAAAATCTGCTTTCTCACGGTTGGCGCAGGCAAATAAGTCATAAAAGTCTGCTTCTCGATCGGCAATTGTGACTACTTTTTGCGAATTAGGGATGATATATAACGTGTTTTTTAAAGCATCAAGCCATCTTTGACTTTCTTTTTCTTCAGTTGATTTTTGAGAACGTTTAGCAGCTTTACCTAAAAATTTTGGCGCTCTTGCCCAGACATATTGGTCGATAATTCCTAATGGTAGCCCTTCTGTTGTGGCGGCCAAAGTTGAATGTACTTTCAATCCACTTGCATATTTACTATCAAGATATCCGACTCCTTTAACTGCTTTATGAGTAGTGTAATTTAATTCGGTTGTATCTTGTATTGCCAAGACAATTTGATGATTTTTGATTCTTTCTACTGTCGCATCTACGTGTCCTTTCCTAAGCTGAGCTGGTTTGATGTATGGTGAATCCCAGAAATCGTAAGTAGCCTTAGTTTCCGCCCATGTACCACTCGCTTCAGGTACACTAGATTCTGGTTTATTGCTTAAATTAGAGACAATTTTCATGAATCTATTTGTCCTTCTTGGATCTCCTAAGTCAGTTTTTTCTAATTCTTGTCTTACCCATTGCTCGATCATTTTAACCTGACTCCTGGGCCATCACCCGATCGTTTAACATCATAGATGTTTATTTTTGTCAACTTTCTTGTTAAGAAAGATCCTTATAAAGCATAGCTTAATAAG